>CAZPPM010000147.1:0-7379 GCA_964588445.1 uncultured Citrobacter sp. | reverse complement strand
GCCATGGGCTGGCCGGGCAAAATTGATTTTTCGCCAAACTGAGACAGCGCTTTGGCTCTAATTTTTACTACATTCTTTAATTCTTCTACAGCATCCTTGCCATTATCCCATAGGTGTGCTTGTGGATGTAAGCCACCGGCGGCTCTTGCGTCTTGGTCGGCGATAAACTGTAATCCTTTTGCCGTAGCCTTGCTTAGTATATCCGATAATCCTTTTTTCTCTTCGCTGGCAGAGGCAAATTCTCTGTAACCAAAATCGATCGCTACTTTATCCCACTCACCAATTTTATCATCATAGGCCTGGCTAAAATCTAAATTTCCTGCAGCATCTAATTGAATAAGCGGGTGCGGATAATCCATCACACTGGCACGGTTGCTTACACTGGCGGCATAATTGTGCATCAGTCCGATGGTATGGCCAATTTCGTGGGCAGAAAGTTGTTTTAATCTATCCAGCGCCATTTTTGCCATCTTATTATCTGCCGGTATGCCGGTTTCATAAGGAGATAATAGCCCTGCTGCAATCAGATAATCTTGTCGTACCCGTAGCGAACCTAATGTTACATTGCCTTTGATAATTTCTCCGGTACGCGGATCTACTACGGAGGCGCCATAGCTCCATCCTCTTGTGGAGCGATGTACCCAGTTGATCACATTGTAGCGAATATCCATGGGGTCGGCATCGTCAGGCAATATTTCTACCCGAAAACCATTGATAAAACCGGCCGCTTCAAAAGCCTGATTCCACCAGCGGGCTCCATCCAGCAAAGCGGAGCGGATAGGTTCCGGTGTACCATTATCGAGATAATAGGTGATAGGTTTTACCGCTTCACTCATAGCTGCCGCAGGATTTTTTTTCTTTAAGCGGTGGCGAATGATGTATTTCGTTTCAATAGGAGAAGAAATAGGCGAGGCATAATCATAAAAGGAAGTAGGAATAAAACCACTGCGGGCATCAAACAAACGCGGCTGATAATCATCGTCCGGCAGTTGCACAAACGAATGATGTATACGCAGCGTAATTGCTTCTGCAGAAGGGGTAACCTGGCGTACAAAATTACCGGTATTACCATCGTTGTTGGCAAATGTAGCCGTGATCTCAAATTCGCTATTGAGCGGAAAGTTTTTGGTGCGAGGATGGTAGAGCGCTGATCGGTTTTTGTCAAACTGGTAATTTCCTTGCTGAGAAGATCGCAGGCGGGCGCTAATTTGTAAAGCATCCCGCAATAAAAAATCAGTGGCATCTACCAGAAAAGTGCCGTTTGTTTCTGCTTCAATGGGAAAGGCCCAAAGAACAGACTGGGCAAAGGATTCTTCTACTGCCCGTCTCTCTGTAGCCACTTTGCTGAGGGCGCGATAGTTATAGTTCGGTTGTACCAAAAAGATCTTCTTTCCTTCTTTGGTAAATTTTACCACTTTATCATCTCCCAGCATTCCTCTATCCAGTCCTACATCATTCGAGCCCAGCCCGGCGGGCAGGGAGTTCACATACAAAACCTCTTTATCCAGTAGTTGTATCTCCCACCATATTTTGCCATTCTGTTCGTCCCTGTAAAAACTAATAAAACCGGTTTCCTTTTTCAGGTCTTTTGTTTTTTCTTCGATTGTTGAAGTTTTTTGTGCCGATGATACAAATGGAATAAGTAGTAACAGGAAAAGTAAGCAGCGTTGCATGCAAAAATATTTAGTGCTTTAAAGGTAAACTTTCCGGTAAAACAAAAGCGATGGGACAGTAACTCAACCGTAATTAATTTCTCAAAGGCAGTATATTTGTTTTAATTTCAACTGGTAACCATTTATTTGTTACGGCAAGGCTTATTACTTATATGTACAAGGAATTGATAGATCTGTCGATACCAAAACCATCAGCACCGGGTGCTAAGTTTTCTATACTAATTCCCAGTTGGAATAATATTGAATATCTAAAGCTTTGTATCAAAAGCATTCGCAATAATTCTCATTTTACTCATCAAATCATCGTGCACATAAATGAAGGGCTCGATGGATCGCTTGACTGGATAGCAACGCAGCAGGATATCTCTTATTCTTTTAGTAAAAAGAATATTGGTGTTTGCTATGCACTGAATCATGCAGCGACGTTAGCAACTACTGATTATATCCTTTACTTGAATGATGATATGTATGTGTGCCCCGATTGGGATAAAGTATTAGTTGCCGAAATTGAAAAGATAGGGCATACCTACTTCTTTATTTCGGCAACAGCTATTGAGCCAAAGGCGCAAAGTATTTGCTCAATTGAAAAAAATTATGGCACCAGTTATCAGGAATTTCAGGAAGAAAGGTTATTGAAAGAGTACAAAACTCTTTCGATGAATGACTGGCAAGGTGCTACATGGCCGCCGAATGTAGTACATAAGGCAGTTTGGGATCAGGTGGGCGGTTACAGTATTGAATTCTCGCCCGGTATGTATTCTGATCCTGATTTTTCCATGAAGCTTTGGCAAATAGGTGTTCGTGAGTTTAAGGGTGTTGCAGAAAGTAAGGCCTATCACTTTAGATCAATTTCCGTAAACAGAGTAAAAAAGAATAAAGGTTATTTTACTTTTATTTTAAAATGGGGTATGACGGCCGGAACATTTTCAAAGAAATTTCTAAAAAGAGGTATCCCTTATACGGGAACACTTCCTGATTATTCTCTGTCGTTTTTATTACGAATAAAAAGCGTAGCAAAGCAACTACAAGCCGTTTTTTACAGATAATCTTCAATTACTATTGTTTTCGTGAAAAATAAATTAGTCGTCTATACCGCTGCTTTTGGAAAAGATGTTGCGATAGTACCGCAGAAAAAAATATCCGGTGTAGATTTTATTTGCTTTACGGAAACAGAAAAAAAAATTAGCGGATGGCAATATAGAATAGTTAAGCCGCAGTATGAAGATGATCATGTAAGAAACAACCGCTATTACAAACTACTACCGCATATTCATTTTCCTGACTATGAAACTTCGATCTACATTGATAGCAATATTATTGTTGTAAGCCTTCCTGAAGATTATTTTGAAAGCTTACTAAAGGGCAATAATTTTTTAGCATTTGATCACAACAATACTATCAAAGATCCCCGTAATTGTATCTACAAAGAATTTGAGGCGCTGGTAGCGATGGATCGAATAGGAAAAGGAAAAGATGATCTTTTCATAATGCAGGAACAAATTAATTTCATTCGGTATAGTGGCTACCCGGAAAACAACAATCTGATAAAGGGCGGGGTACTTATACGCAAGCATCTACAGCCTAAAGTAATTGAAACAATGAACCTATGGTGGGATTTTGTTAAAAACAGAAGCAGGCGAGATCAGCTTAGCTTTAATTTTGTTGCTTGGAAAACGGGACTCACTATTGGCTATTTACCGGGTGATTTACGCAGAGGAAATGATTGGTTTTATTATGCAGGTAAAGGGGATAAAAGTTTAGTTTATTCTTTGCTTAAATATAGAATAAGAAGATTATTAAGAAAGAAAAGCGCTACTAAAAAATAGCTATTTGCTATCGTCTTCTGTTGCTTTGTTAGAAAGCCACCATCTATAACCAATAACACCAACAATGGCCATCGGGAAAAAAGCGAGGTAGATAATTCCGCCATTCAATCCTTTAGCCGGTTTTTCCCCTAATTGTTGCGCCGTTTTAGTACAAATAGAGCATTGCGCCGAAACAGCGACTGGATTTACACAGGCAATAGTGATTAACAGCAGAAAGGCCAGTATCCTCTTTTTCATCACAAATTATTTTACACTAATAGATACAAGCGCAGAACAATTTTGTTGACTAAAACCCTAATTAATTTTGCAATTGTAGCTACGCATCAGTAACAAAGCAAAGATACGAACTTTGGCTGCAACAGCTATACTATAACTGGCTCAGCTGGATTACTTAGTCTTTGTAAAAAGGTGCGTGAGATAAATGCCAATACCTCTGTTATACGTCGAGTACTCGGGGCTGCTTCTATTGATATTCAACAGGCCATGGTTATAACGGACTCCCGCACGCCAGTTTTTATTTAATCGATATTCAACTCCTGCTACAACAAAGAAATCCGTTTCTCTCAAATACTCTTTCAAAGGAATTGCCTCATCGTCGCCAGTGTTTTTTGCGTTAGCCCCTACCATCATGCCGGCTTGCGGTCCCAGGAAAACCGATAAGCCTTCTGTAGTATTGAATTTCAATAATAGAGGTAGTACAATATAGTGTTGGTTGTATTTTACTTTATCGTCACCGTTGTTTAAGCGAACACCATAGGTAGCAAGACTTAATTCGGGTTGTACGCTAAAAAGAGTAGTGAGTTGGAATTCTGCAAGAAAGCCTGCAGTATAGCCAATCCTGCTTTTTAACGAAGTAGTAGAAGCGACAATGGCTCTATAATTGCTCAGTTGTGCGCCGCCTTGAAAACCCAACTGTATAGATTGTGCCGTTGCGGTAATCGTTAAGAAAAGCAGCGTGGCTACGGATAAGAATCGTTGCATTGAAAAAAGTTTTGTGTTGCAAAGGATGATAAAAAAGAAAGCGGCTTACACCGCTTTCCCAACTAAACGAACCGTTGGTTATGTGAAACCGTCCTATGCTAATTTGTTGTTTTTGTTAATTCCCATTTTCCCTCGTCCACTGTAGGATAATATCCCCAGTTGCCCATCATTTTTCCCTGTCCTGCATCAACTGCTGCCAGGATGGAAAATTCTACATTGCCTACGGTGAAATCTGCCAGCAGGATATTATTGGTCATTTCCCATGTTCCGCTCCCTTTTATATTTCCTGCGGCATCAATGCGATGAATAATTCCACCGGGAAGAATGCGAAGCCCATACTGAAAGCCTTTGCTGCTTTGTCCAAAGCCGTATTCGCCTTGCCAGTTACCTTCTATGTTTGAGGAAACTTTGTCTTTACTACAGGAGCTAGAAAACCCTGTAAGGAAGAGTAAAAAGAAAAGGAAGCTATTGCGCACTGGTGTGCGCTTCGTTATTGACAACATAAAAGGAGGTTTAATGGTTAATGATCCCTGATGAGGATACAAAACTACTGCGAGAAATAGGCTTTACAGAGGGCTATTGAGTCAATAACCTTTTTATTGAGTAGCTGTAATAAAAAAGCTGCCATGTGCCGGCAGCTTACGTTACAATAAGTATAAAGAGTTTAAAATTTGGAAAACAGTTCCATGAATTCCTGTTTACGACTGCGGGAAATGGTTATCTGCGCATCATTATCCATTAAGATATAGCCACCATCACCCCGCACAAATTTTTTAATTCTATTAATATTGATAAGAAAAGAACTGTGCACACGAAAAAAATCCGGGCCGCTGAGCGCCTCATCTATTTCTTTCAACACTTTAGATACAAGGATGCGTTTTCCCCCTGATAGAAAAATATGTGTATAGTTACTATCCGCTTCGCAATAGATAATATCCTGTGTGGGAACAAATAGTAAACCATCGCCTGTGGTAAGTGCAATACGTTGTGGAGTTGTTTTTACCGTGTTGCGTATGTTTTGTAATAATAAATCAAATTGTTCTTTTACCGGAATAGCTTTTTTCTCTTTGATGCGTTCAATGGTTTGTTTGAGGTCTTCCGGATCGACAGGCTTTAATAAATAATTGAGGGCTGCGTATTTAAATGCTTTGATGGCAAACTGATCATAGGCGGTGCAAAACACCACATCAAAGAATAGTTTATCAAATTGTTCCAACATATCAAAGCCGTTCATCTTAGGCATTTCTATGTCCAGGAAAACAACATCGGGGTGGTGCTGATGAATAGCTTCAATGCCTTGCTCTGCAGAGTTGCACATAGCGGCAATGCTTACTTCGGGGCAATAGGTTTTTAATAGCCATTCCATCATCTCCAATGCATTACGCTCGTCGTCAATTAAAACACATTTTATCATGTATAAGGTTTTATGCGTCTATAGGTATTTTCAGGACAACCCGTGTACCTCCAGCTTCTCCACTAAGTGTTTTGATATCCTGTATATCAATTACGGCATCCATTTGTGCTTGCCTGCCCAATAAGGAAAGCCTGTCTTCTGTAAGTTTCATTCCCAATGATTTTTTCGAGGAGGCTGATTTACTTTTGAGCTCTTTTGCTTTTTCTCTACCTATACCATCATCTTCAATAACACACTCCAGCAGGTTGCGTTGCCGGCGATGAAGGCTTATTTGCAAATGCCCTGCTTCTTCTTTATGTAGTAGCCCATGCCAGATAGCATTTTCTACATAGGGTTGTATAATCAATGGCGGCACATATACTGAGTCGGGATGTACGTTATTGTCTATGTCAATTGCATAAGTAAATTGTTTTTCAAAGCGAATGCTTTCCATTTCAATGTACAAGCGCAGCGCTTCCAGTTCATTGGTGAGTGTAACCGATTTGCTATTGGAGTTGTCCAATATAAGACGAATTAATTTTGCAAAGCGAGTAAGGTATAGCGATGCCGTTGCCTGATCACTTTTAACAATATACCGATTGATCGAGTTGAGACAATTAAAAATAAAATGGGGGTTCATTTGTGCTCGCAAGGCCTGCATTTCAATATCTGCCATTTTCCGCTGTGTATCCATAAGTACGGCCTCCGCTTTTGCTTTTTCCGCTTCTGCTTTTGCTTTTACAATTTTATTGGCACACAAGGACGCAATAGTGGTGAGAATGGACAAGTGCTTTTGAGTAAAGAACTTCTTTTTTGAGTGTTCGCAGTCAATTACGCCCAGCACCTTGCCGTCATACATGATAGGTACCGTTATTTCAGAAGACATTTGTTGAATGTCGGTGATATAACGAGCATCTTTAGAAGTATCGTCTACAATTTCTGCTTTGCCCGACAGCGCCACCGATCCCGTGATACCTTTACCCAGAGGTATCTCAATAGGTTCTTTAATATCTCCTATTTCAGGACTTTTAGGACCGTGAGCGGCTCTTTGTATCAATACACCCCGCTCATAGTCGATGAGATAAATAACACAATCTTCGAAGTGAAGCCGCCCAATGCAATTTTTAGCTACATCCCATAAGATGGCTTTTACAGAATGCGTTTCATATATGCTGGAAGCAAAATAATTGATGGCCTGTTCAGCTTCCAGCTCTTCCTGTTTTTCTTGTAGCTTTTTGTTTCTATTAGCAATAAACCAATACAACAGCGATAACAGCACAGCAGCGGCTGTGAGAATAAACCAAAGCTGCTTCCATACGGGTGGTTTAATAATAATTGTAAGATGATTGGATGCATCTTTCCAGTGGTGGCCGTTTACGCTGGCTTTTACGCGGAATACATAGGAACCCGGCGGTAAGGAGGAATAGCGTGCTTCGCGGATATCTCTTCCGTTTTGCCAGCTATGCTCATAGCCATCCAGCTTGTATTGATACTGGATATTGTAAG
>CAZPPM010000146.1:0-7399 GCA_964588445.1 uncultured Citrobacter sp. | reverse complement strand
GCCTAATCCGGGAATATTATTGACAACAAGTGTTTCAGGATTTACCTTTTGCTCGATAGTGATATTCAAGTCAGGGTTGTCAACGATCATTCCGGCAAGTACTTTAGCGCCTGTGAGCGAAATAAAATCAGGGCGCTCTATTTTGTATTTTAAATCCTGGCTGCTATGTGTTGGCATAAGGCGGCTATTGCTAATCGTAGCTGTTACCTGCCGTAAGCCATCCCCCAAATCTTTTTCAATTAATGTATCAATAGATAGCTTGGGTGTGTGATGAGCATGGTAAAGCGTAAATGACATATTGCGATGTGCATCGCTTTCTAATAAGAAGCCGGGATGTGCTCTGCCAAAATTTTTCTTAAAGCCACCTATTTCTATTTTGCCATATTGTGGATGGTCGTACTCATGCCAGTCTACAAAAGCATCTTTGAATAATAAGAAGCGATCAAACTGATAAGAGCTATTATCCATCGGGTCGCGGGTAGCTTCTTTATTAAACATCAGGTAAGGTGTCCATAGCTCATTAGAGTAAGTATAAATACCTCTGCCTCCGTAAAACCAGTCCAGTTCACCACCATAGGCTGCATAAAGATCTTTGTATACCACAAGGTATTTGTAACCCGGAATTAATTGCTCTCCCTTTTGTGCGATGGCATCATACACTCTTACATCCTGCGGATTGTAAGTAACCTGATCAGTAGGGTCGCCGGGGCCTCGCAATATCATACCGCCAGCATTGTGGTAGGATTGTGCAGCAGCAATATTAGGGTGCTTCATTACAAACTCCATTACAGCTCTGTTTTCTGGCAGGGAGAAAGGATATTTGTAAGCACCGCCCTGAATATAATTGGGCTGCCATCCCCATCCCCAGTCACGGTTGGGATCGTATTGAAAAGTATAGCCGTCTTCGTTTACAAAACCATCGCCATCGTTATCTATTCCTTCCAATCCTAATAGTTCATACTCACCTTTCTCATCAGGGCCTACAGTTATTAGCCTTCGTGGTTCGGTAGGATCTACGCGATAACGTCCGTTAGGATTTTTTCGACGCATCATTAATATTTCACCGTCACCATCCAGATCGTCATACCCATCTTCATCTACCAGTCCGTCGCGATCATTGTCTACAGGTATTACTCCCGATCGTGGAGAGCTGCCGGTATTGGGTTGGTGAAAATAACTATCGCGTCCGTCAGGGTTAATAGTAGGTACGATGTAAAAAACTTTATCGGCTAATAATTCCTGTACATATTTGGTGTCGTGAAAAGTCTCTGTAAGGTACCAAGCGGTGTATAAAGAAAACTCTGCACCTTGTATCTCGTTGGAATGAATATTACCATCTATATACATGCCGGGCTTTTTATCAGGGTTGCCTTTTTTAAAGTCGGTAATAGTCAAACACCATAAATCTTTTCCGAGGTAAGACTTCCCTATAGATTCCAGTTTGGCAAGGTTAGGATGTGCTTTTGCGATTTTTTTACATATCTCTGTAATGCCCGCATAGTCATTATAACGGTTCCAGCTTACGGCTACTTTTGGATTTACAGGAGAACCGGCTGCTTTAAAAAGTTGCTCGGCAGTTTGTGCTTGCAGTGTAACTGTTACGGGTAAGAATAACAGTGTTATTAAAAAATGCTTTATAGTAGGTTTCATAATTTTATTTTTTGAAACATTAAAGAGATACTGTAACTGTTTTTGTTCCGGTGGTAGGGCTACCGGCTTCCAGTGTAACTTTACCGCTACCTTTTATCAGCCAGGTAATTTGTTGTGAGCTGTAGCCATCCAGTGTATTAAGAGTCTGAATCTTTTTACCACTCAGTACAGATTGTGCATTGCTAAGGTTTGCTTTTACCAATACTCTTTTAAGCCAATAAGAACGTTCTCCTATTTTGGTATGGCTAGGCATAGCACCTTTGTTTACAATATCAGCGGTGATGCGGGTAAGGCCGTTGCCTGCTTTTTCCGTTTTTACATTAATGATATCAATCTCCGGTTGTAAAGCTGCAAGCTGTACAATAAAGTCGCTGTTCTTTTTTGCAATATCGGTTACCAGATTATGAGGTGGTGTGTGTAGCACAAAAGGATCCAAACCTCCTACTTCTACTTTTTGACCGGGAAAATCAGGGTGAGTTATCTCTTTCCAGGGAGTAAACGTATTAGTAATTCCTTGCTGTGCTGCCCAGCGCAGGTAGTTGGCAGCAGGGTCTTCTACTTTAAAAGGTTTTTCGTTTTTTGTGGTATCGGCTTTTGCTTTGGGTACCCACCAGCCCGGCGTACTAAAACTATAACGGCCATAATGAAAATAAGCCCAGGAAAAAAAATCACCACCGCCAGGAGTTGCCTTGGGTGCATCTTTTTGGCCAATGATTTTATTGTATAATTCAGATACGGCACTGTTTACTTTCACATCCGATTCTTGCCAGCCTGCTACGATACGTTGTGTAGCAGCACCTGCATTATACATTACCGGCGTGCTTAGATTATTGTTGCTGCCAAAACTTACAACAGCATACACATTTGTTTTGTCAAAAAGAAAATCTACCAATGCTCTCGTCTCTTTTTCTGAAACAGGAAATTCTCCAGAACCCGGCGTGAAAGAAGGATGTTTAAAAGTGAAATTCTTATTAATGTCTATACCACCTTCTCCATCTTCATTGAATTCTCCGTCTTTATCGTTATCTATACCCTCACTGTAAATATCGTATAGTCCTTTTTCACCTTTTCCTGCATCTGCTTTTATCAGCACACGATTATCATCCGGATGCAGTTTGTATTTTCCAATAGGCGAGCTTACGCGTAACCAGGTTATTTTCCCGTTTTTATCCAAGTCATCAAGAGGATCTTCATTCAGTTTGCCATCCCGGTCATCATCCGTTGCTATGGCATTGCCTAAGCGCTCATATCGCAAAGGAGCAAAAAATTGTTCCATTGCATCAGGATTCATATTGGGAAAAATGTAAAAAGTAGTTTGCTGTAAAAGTTGTTTTATACTATCGCGGCCACTTTGTTGTAACATATTTTCTACAAAGCCAATGGCTAGTTCCGTACTTAATGGATTGTTGCCTTCAATGCCACCTACTACGGCTATGGCCGGTTTTGTTTCCGTTTTACCAGAGCCAATCGTTACTACCCAGATATCCTTCCCTCCATCTGTTTTCGCAAGGGAGGTTAAATTGGCAAAGGAGCTATGATTTTTAACCAATGCCTGCAAGCGTGTTGTTTGGCGGGAGAAGTTGCTGTAACCTTCCTGCGCTTGTAAACCTGTAGCAAGTAGCATACCGCAGCCTGCTATAAGAGCCTTTATTTTCATGTGAAAAATTTTTGTGCCCGAATATACTGAATCCCCATCTTGCAACCTGATCATTATTTTGAATATGTATTGTATGGCCTTATAGTGTTAAGGTGTTGAAATAATATTTTCCTAACGGTGTAGTAATGGAAGCATTCGCTATTTTGCCATAAATTGCCGTGCCAACATAAATTATTTTCCCATGGATACAAGAAGAAGTTTTGTAAAAAAAGCTGCGGCATTAACAGGTGCTGCAGGTTTGTTTAGTGCATTGCCAACCTCTATTCAAAAAGCGTTGCAAATAGATCCTGCTTTTGGAAGCACTTACCTTGATGCAGAGCATGTAGTCATATTGATGCAGGAAAATCGCTCCTTTGATCATAGCTATGGTGCACTGAATGGTGTAAGAGGATTTAATGATCCCAGAGCTATGCGTAAGGCAAATGGAGATTCCGTATGGGTGCAAAAAAATGCGAAAGGAGAAGCGTACACTCCCTTTCGACTAAATATAAAAGATACGAATGCTACATTTCTTGGCTCTTTACCGCATTCCTGGTCCGATCAGGTAGATGCAAGAAACAAAGGACAGCATGATAAATGGCTGATAGCAAAAGCAACGGGTTATAAAGGGATGGAGCAGGCTCCCTTGTCATTGGGTTATTATGATAGAAGGGATATACCTTTTTATTATGCGCTGGCTGATGCCTTTACTATTTGTGATCAAAATTTCTCTTCTTCGCTTACCGGTACTACGCCTAATCGCTTGTATCTATGGACAGGCACTATACGAGAAACACCATCGCCTTCCAGTAAGGCTAATGTAGTGAATAGCGACGTTACCTATAGTAAAGAGGCTTCCTGGAAGACATTTCCGGAGCGGTTGCAAGACAATGCTATTCCTTGGAAAATTTACCAAAATGAAATCAGTCTTGCTACAGGATTAAGCTCGGAAGAGGATGATTGGCTGGCTAACTTTACAGATAATCCTATTGAATGGTTTGAGCAATACAAGGTGCGTTTTTCTAAAAACCATTTTCTGTATTTGGAAAAAATGGAGCAACAGTTGCCGGGCGAAATTGACGCATTGGAAAATGAGATAACCGGCTTACAGGAAGGTACGAATGAAATGATGAAGGCAAAGCAACAGTTACGAAATAAGCTTGCGCTGCTACAACAGGCTAAAGACAGGCATCGCTGGTCGCCTGAAAATTTTGATCAACTCACCGCTTATCAAAAAGAATTACACCAGCGAGCTTTTTCTATTAATGCCGGTGATACGAATTATCGTACGGTAGATGACTTTACCTATACTGACGAAGGAGTACAACGTGAAATGAAAGTGCCGAAGGGAGATGTACTTTATCAATTTAGAAAAGATGTAGAGGCTGGCGAGTTACCTACTGTATCCTGGGTAGTAGGACCTTCCAATTTTTCTGATCATCCTGGCTCTCCTTGGTATGGAGCCTGGTATGTTTCTGAAGTAATGGATATACTTACAAAAAATCCAGACGTATGGAAGAAAACTATTTTTATCTTATGTTATGATGAAAATGATGGGTATTATGATCATGTTCCACCTTTTGTACCACCACATCCACATAGAGCCAATACGGGAAAAGTGTCTGAAGGAATTGATATAACCACAGAGTATGTTTTGTTAAAGGATGATTTAAAAGCCAGAGATAATCGCTATGCCAGAGAAAGCCCGATAGGGTTAGGATATAGAGTACCGTTGGTGATTGCTTCACCGTGGAGCAGGGGTGGGGCAGTATGTTCGCAGGTATTTGATCACACTTCTATTCTACAGTTTCTAGAAGTTTTTCTCTCCCATAAAACAGGTAAAGCTATTAAAGAAGAAAATATTAGTGCATGGCGACGCACTGTATGTGGCGATTTGACAAGTGTGTTCAAACCCTATTATGGAGAAAAGATGCCGCTACCTGATTTTTTGGAAAAAGAGAAAGTATATGCGAGTATCCATCAGGCACAATTCAGGCAAAATCCTGAAGGGTTTAAGCCATTAGCAAAAGAAGAAATAGCCTTGGTTAATGAAGGAAAAGCTTCACCTGCGGTAATGCCGGTGCAGGAAAAAGGAATGCGATCCTCTATGGCGTTGCCGTATGAATTGTACACGACAATCAGCGTTGATGATACTAATAAAGCCCTGCAACTAAGCCTGACAGCAGGCAATCAATTTTTTCAACAACGATCAGCAGGTTCACCTTTTACTGTCTATGCAAAAAAAGGCGACAGCTTACATATACGCCACTATGCAGTAAAGCCCGGCGATACGCTTACTGATGCTTTTGCTTTTGATTTTTTTGATAAGGATAAATATCACATCTGGATCGATGGCCCTAATGGATTTTACAGGGAATATAAAGGGGATACCCAAGAAGCAGGTGTTGAAATAAAAGCTATTTATAAAATAAACAAGCAACAGCAACCAACCGGAGAAATAGTACTACAGATAAGTAATAATTTTTTACCTAAAAAAGCCATCACCCTGCTGATAGAAGATAATGCTTACGGACAAAAAACAGTGACAAAAAAAATAGGCCCTGCGACAACGGCTTCGCTGGTAGTGAGTACCCAAAAGAGTTTTGGCTGGTATGATTTTACAGTACGTATACAAGATAGTGGTATAGCGCAAAGCTATGCCGGTAGAGTAGAAATAGGTAAGAATGCAAAAACAGATCCTGTTATCAATAAATAACTTTATAGAAAGCTATAACACGCAAAGGCCGGAACATTGTCCCGGCCTTCTTAATTTATAACTTAAGTAAAATTAATAGCGATAGTGCTCTGGCTTATACGGCCCTTCTTTGCTAATACCCAAATAAGAAGATTGTGCTTCTGTCAATTCATCCAATACTACACCAATCTTAGCCAAATGCAAACGAGCTACTTTTTCATCTAAATGCTTAGGCAGCACATACACATTGTTCTCATAGTTCTTATGGTTGTTCCATAATTCTATTTGTGCCAATGTTTGGTTAGAGAAAGAATTACTCATTACAAACGATGGGTGTCCTGTAGCGCAACCTAAGTTAACTAAGCGGCCTTCTGCCAGGATGATAATATCATTACCCTCTACATTATAAATATCTACCTGCGGTTTGATAGTGTCTTTTGTTTTACCATAGTTGTCATTTAACCAGGCAATATCAATTTCAATATCAAAGTGACCAATATTACACACGATGGTTTTATCTTTCATCAATTTGAAATGCGTACCAGTAATCAGGTCGCGGCAACCAGAAGCTGTAACTACGATGTCGGCTTCTTTTACAGCATCTACCATTTTCTTTACTTCAAAGCCGTCCATCGCAGCCTGCAAGGCACAGATAGGATCGATCTCTGTAACAATAACACGGCAACCCGCACCGGCTAGTGAAGCGGCAGATCCTTTACCTACATCACCATAACCACCTACTACGGCTACTTTACCGGCCAGCATTACGTCCGTAGCACGGCGAATAGAGTCAACCAACGATTCTTTACAACCGTATTTGTTATCAAATTTAGATTTGGTAACAGAATCGTTTACATTGATGGCAGGCATGGGTAAAGTACCTTTTGTAACACGCTCATACAAGCGGTGTACACCAGTAGTTGTTTCTTCACTAATACCTTTTACATGCTGTACCAGTTCAGGATAAATATCCAAGACCATATTAGTAAGGTCGCCACCATCATCTAGTATCATATTCAAAGGACGATCGGCTGCACCAAAAAATAATGTTTGTTCTATACACCAGTCAGCCTCAGCTTGTGTTTGACCTTTCCAGGCAAATACACCAATGCCGGCAGCAGCGATTGCCGCAGCAGCATGATCCTGTGTAGAGAAAATATTACAAGAGCTCCATTTTACTTCAGCACCCAGCGCTACTAGTGTTTCAATCAATACCGCTGTTTGAATAGTCATGTGTAAGCAACCCGCTACACGAGCTCCTTTTAAAGGTTGGGAAGGGCCATACTCGGCACGGATGGACATAAGACCGGGCATTTCTGCCTCTGCCAGACGAATTTCTTTGCGACCCCATTCGGCCAGGCTAATATCCGCCACTTTGTATTTCAGGCTAAAATCAATTCCTGATTTTGTTACAGTTG
>CAZPPM010000145.1:0-7535 GCA_964588445.1 uncultured Citrobacter sp. | reverse complement strand
GTATTATACTGGTTATGTTTCCCTTTAAGGGCAAAGTCAAATACACTCATATTGATAAAATCTTCTCCTGTTCTTACGTACATATCGCCGTCCTTAATAAATGCTCCTTTTGTAAATTCTGTTTTCATACTTATTGGCAGTTGGTTTGCTTGAATGGTGAATTGATTAAAATAGTTCATGGTTACTTCATCATCGGCGCAGTAGATAAAATAATCCTGCGGTCGCTGATACATCGTAATCTGAAATTTGCTTCTTATATAGTTTTCGAAATTGTAATCGTAGCGATCTAAATGATCCTCTGTAATGTTTGTAAGAATGGCTACATGCGGTGCAAATGTGTGTATGTCATCCAATTGAAAACTACTCACCTCCACTACATATACCGGCTTAGGATCTACAGCCACCTGCCTTGCAAAAGAAAAACCAATATTACCTACCAGTGCTGCATCGATACCGCCCTTACGAAAAATATGATGCGCCAGCGCTGTTGTTGTTGTTTTTCCATTACTACCGGTAATAGCAATCACTTTACTATCGCCTACATACCGCCAGGCCAGTTCTATCTCACTGATAATGGGAATTCCTTTTTTCCGGATTTCTTTTACCAATGCTGCCTTCTCCGGTATACCGGGGCTCTTCATCACTTCGTCTGCCTGCAGGATTCTCTCAAGACTATTTTTTCCTTCTTCAAATTCAATTCCTGCTTCCAGTAACTCGCTACGATAACTATCCTTCAAAGAACTGCTGTCGGAGAGGAAAACATCATATCCTTTTTGCCTGGCTAATAATGCCGATCCTACACCGCTTTCTCCACCTCCCAATATGATCAATCGCTTTCCCATAACCTTACTTCTTTCCATACGAAAGAATTGTTCTACGTGTTTTACATTGTTACACTACTGTGTTTCATTGTACGGAAAAAAGGTTCTTCACAAGCATCAGGATCTGGTAATGCCTTATACTAACTTCAACTAAGGTTAGTTCTCAAAAGGTGGTGGTTAAAAACAGTACCAATCAACAATTCAAAAACTCTTACTATCAACTCCTATCTTAATTTCAACGTAGCGATACTAAAAACAACACAGAGTACCGTTACTATCCAAAATCTCGCGACAATCTTTGCTTCATGATATCCTTTCTTCTGGTAGTGGTGGTGTAGCGGACTCATTAAAAAAATCCGTTTACCCGTACCATACTTTTTCTTAGTGTATTTAAAATACGTCACCTGCAATGTCACACTTAACACTTCCACTAGGAATACACCACAGAATATAGGTATCAATAATTCTTTATGTACGATAATAGCGATGGCAGCTATAATGCCTCCCAACGTAAGGCTGCCGGTATCCCCCATGAAAACCTGTGCGGGGTAAGAGTTGTACCACAAGAATCCAATGCACGCCCCAATCATGGCAGCTATAAAAATCGATAGCTCATCCAGATTGGGGATATACATGATATTGAGATAGTCCGCAAAGAAAAAATTACCGCTGGCATAAGCAAATATGCCCAAACAGACACCAATCAAAGCAGATGTTCCCGTAGCCAATCCATCCAACCCATCTGTAATATTCGATCCGTTAGATACGGCCGTAATAATGAATATCACAATGAGTATATACAATATCCATGTGTACTCTCTCAAACTCTCCGGCAACAATTTGGAATAATTAAACTCATGCCCTTTTACAAAAGGAATCGTTGTTATTGGGTCTTTACTTTCTACAAAATGCTTATCCTTTCCGTTTACATTTTTTGTTATAATCGACGTATCCCCTTCCTTAGGTGTACCCTGGTACTCTCTCCATATTTTCACATTACTGTTAAAATAGAGAACAGCACCTACGGTAATTCCCAATCCTACCTGTCCTAATATTTTAAACCACCCGGCTAATCCATCTTTATCTGCTTTCTTATAAGCAGCGCCTTGCTGCTGCGCTCTTTTTTTCGATCGCAGTTTGAGGTAATCATCAATAAAACCTATAATACCCAGCCACACGGTAGCGACCAACATTAAGATGATGTAAACCGTATTTAGCTTAGCAAATAATAAAGTAGGAATAAGAATGGCCGCTATAATAATGAGGCCTCCCATCGTAGGTGTTCCCTTTTTTGCCTGCTCACCTGCCAATCCAAGATCACGTACGGATTCACCAATTTGTTTTTTACGTAAAAAGCGGATCAACGTTTTACCATATACCATGGTTATCAGCAGTGAGAGTAATACTGTCAGCAATACCCGGAAGGAAACGAAACGATAAAGTTCGCTACCCGGGAAATGTATGCCCTCCTGTTTAAACCAATCAAATAAATGATACAGCATATTGCCGCTTATTTTATTTTGTTATCAACCGATTTGGTTGTATTTATTTATCCAATAAGTCAAAAAGTTCCTTCACTATTTCTTTGTCATCGAAATGATGACGCACTCCTTTTATCTCCTGGTATTTCTCATGCCCTTTTCCTGCAATGAGAATAATATCTTCTTTTCCTGCCAGACTAAGCGCTGTCTTAATCGCTTCTTTCCTATCTGTAATCGTAATATATTTTTTACGCGTGGCTGCCGGCAAATCCTTTACCATATCATTGATTATTGCTTCCGGCTCTTCACTTCTTGGATTATCACTGGTAAAAACCACTTTATCACTATGCTCACAAGCTACTTCCGCCATCAGAGGTCTCTTTGTTTTATCTCTGTCTCCACCACAGCCTACTACCGTAATAACTTTTTCAATCCCTTTGCGCAGATTGTTGATAGTAGCCAATACATTCAACAAGGCATCCGGCGTATGTGCATAATCCACGATAGCGATGATTCGCTCGTGATCCGATATGCTGTAATCGAAACGGCCTTCTGCACCGGAAAGGCTACTTAAGTGCAGTAGGGCTTCCTGCTTATCTTCTCCAAGGCAAACTGCCGTGGCAAATGCAGCAAGCAGGTTATACGCATTGAATTCTCCTATCAGGCGAAAATGCACTTCCTGATCATTGACCGTCATTACCAAACCGGATAAACTGTTTTCAATGATCTTTCCTTTAAAATCCACCAGCGTTTTTAAGCCATATAAATATTTCTTTGCCGCTGTATTCTGCAACATCACCAAGCCTCGCTTATCATCGGCATTACTTACTGCAAACGATCCCGAAGGCAGCATATCAAAAAACTTTTTCTTTACCCGGATATATTCATCAAATGTTTTATGATAATCCAGATGATCGTGCGTGATATTGCTAAAGATGCCGCCGGCAAATGATAAAGCCGTAATACGATGCTGATGCGCAGCATGCGAACTCACTTCCATAAACACATGAGAACACCCTTGATCCAGCATTTGCTTTAGCAAAGTATTCAGGCTTACCGCATCAGGCGTAGTATGTGTTGCCGGCACGATTTCTTTACCAATAATATTTTCTACTGTACTGATTAGCCCACAGGTATATCCTAATGAAGTAAATAGCTTATACAGCAATGTAGCAATCGTGGTTTTTCCATTAGTACCTGTGACACCTACCAGCTTAAGACGAGAAGAAGGTTGCTCAAAAAAATTATGCGCAATATAAGCGGCTGCTTCCGCTCCTTCCTGCACCTGTACATACACGATACCCTCTGTCCTATTAACCGGCATCGACTCACAAATAATCGCTGTTGCCCCTTTTTGAATAGCACTGTCAATGAACTGATGGCCGTCTGTTGCTGCACCTTTTATCGCAATAAACAGACTTCCTTTTTTTACTTTCCGGGAGTCGAGCTGTACATCTCCAATAGCCAGCTCCGTACTTCCCACTACCGAGCGTATCGCTACTTTATATAAAACTTCTCTTAACAGCACGTTGGTTGTTTCTTTCTTTAGCAGTGACTAACTTAATTCGATCACTATTTTTATTCCCTTCTTCAAAGCCGTACCGGGCTCCACCGATTGGCTTTTTACTTTCCCTCTTCCCTTTATAATTACCTGTGCACCTCTGCTTTCCAATGCATATAAAGCATCTTTCAGTCCCATACCTTTTACATCCGGCACCATTTGTTGTTTTGTATTGCTTGCTTTAATGACAGGCTGATAATTTTCTGCATACGCCGATCCCCAGCTTGCCTCGCGAGCTGAATCTTTAACTCCAATATTCATCGCACTATACACCTTCCTTATATCATCCAGATTGCCTGCATAGTAATAAGGTGTGCTATCTTTTTTTGCAGCAAATAATACAGGTGTCTTTTCTTCTACATACGTGGTGTATAAGCGATTGGCTACCTCTTTAAACACGGGGGCTGCAAGCGTACCACCATAGTGATTGGCTGCACGTGGCCTAGAGCGAATAACTACAATGCAGGAATACTTTGGCTCATTAGCCGGAAAATAACCTACAAAAGATGCCTGGTACACACCATCATGGTATTTGATATTAGCATCGGCTACGTGGGCTGTACCTGTTTTACCTGCAATAGGGAAAGCCATATCCTTAAACACTTTTCTACCTGTACCTTCTATAATCACAGCTTCCATACTTTCTCTAGCTCCTTTTATTACATCAGCGCCTGCAATACGTTCTTCTAACACTTCCGGCTCAAATTGCTTTACCAAAACACCGTCCTGCCGAATACTACTGACCAAATAAGGCTTCATCATTTTGCCATTATTAGCCACACCGTTATACAACGTGATTGTGTGTAGCGGGCTTACCTGCAGCGCATAGCCAAAACTCATGGTTATCATATTCATCACTCCGCCATTATTCTTTTGCAAGGGAGCAAAAAGGGGCTTAGGTAAATTCGATAAGTCAACAGGTGACTTTTCATCCATATGATATTTATGATAGTAGTCTTTAAGCTCTTGCGGATTTTTTGCAAACGCTTTATACGCCAGCTTACTCATACCTACATTGGAGCTATGCGCAAACGCTTCTTTTACATTCAACACCGCTTTGGGCGATCGCTCGGCATCGTTTACATTTCTGGGGCCTACCTGCATACGTCCTGCACTACCTACTTCTACTAAATCAGTAAGCTTTGAAGAGCCTTTATCTAATACGGCTAATAATGTAACGAGCTTTATTGTAGATCCCGGTTCTGTTACCCGCAAGGCATAGTTATCATCTTCCCAATAGCTACCATCCGGACGCCGACCCAGGTTGGCTATCGCTTTTATCTTTCCTGTTTTTGTCTCCATTACAATACAAGTACCATAGAGCGACTCTGTGCTTTCCATTTGTCGCAATAAAGCCGATTGAGCTATGTCCTGTATATTCACATCAAGTGTTGTGTAAATATCTTTCCCGTTCTCCGGCTCAATATGAAAGCCCTGTACGGGAATAGCACCACCTGCTGCATAGCGTATTAATTTTTGCCCTTTCTTTCCGGTAAGCAAAGAATCATAGGTTTTCTCCAGTCCTACGTTTTGCTTTTTCGACTTACCATTGCTGGCAATATGTTCACGAGATAAACCGATAGTACGATTGGCCAACAAACCATATGGAGACAAGCGCTTGCTTCCTTCTTCTACAATAACACCACTTTTATTTCTTCCCAGTTTTACCAGCGGAAACTCACGGAAAGCTTTATACTCTTCAAAAGAGATTTTTTTCTTTAATGAATAGTAACGACTTTTTTTCTTGTAGCCCTCATTCAATTCTGCTTTATAATCAGCTTTGGATTTATCACCGAAAAATGTAGCCATTGCATAGGCAAAAGAATCCAGGTTTTCCCGAAAAACTTTACCATTCTTATCGCGTAAGCCATCGGCTTTAAAGTCGATGTAAATATCAAATTGCGGCAAAGAGGTGCTCAGCATTTCTCCATCTTCACTATAAATAGTTCCCCTATCTGCATCCAACTCTATAATACGCTGATGGAGGCTATCACTCATACTTCTCCAGTGCTCTCCTTCAAAACGTTGTATATAGAAAGCTTTACCCAATATCAGTACACACAGCACTACAATGCCGATGAAACTGAGGTAAACTCTCCATAATATGTCCCGTTTTGTCTCCACTGCCTTTATTGTTTTTTATCCTTTATTGCTGCGCCGGCTCTGTCAATACAGAGGGTGACTGCACTAATTGTTTTAACCCGAGAGGCTCCACAGCCTTTACCAGTTCACTTTGCTTACTTCGAAACATTACTTCACTTTTCAGCGTTTTATACTCGTATTGTAATTCTTTTACCTGCCTTGCTGTACGATTAATTTCTCTTACCGTTTTATCCGCCTGATGTCCATTATAGATATAGACAACCGCCAGTAGTGTGAGAAAAAGAAAAAAAGGCACCTGCTTCACTACCGATTGATAGTTGAGCCATTTTTTCCAATCTTTCTTTTGCTCTTTCTCGTTTATATTATCGACTGTTACTGACATGCGGAACTATTCTCTGGTTGAGTTAGTTCATCAAAGGATATATGATTTTTCGTTCCTTACCCCTTAGGTCTTTTCTGCTACACGAAGCTTAGCACTTCGTGAACGGGGGTTTTGTTTTATTTCGACTGCTGTGGCTGTTATCGGTTTTTTATTAACAGGCTGCAGCTCATTTTTTATTACTGTATTGATAAAAGGATTCTCCTGTGGCTCATCCCATGTACCACGTTTAAAAAAGTTTTTGACCACCCTGTCTTCGATCGAATGAAATGTAATGATAGCAGCTCGGCCTTGCGGCTTGAGTAGTTTTGGAAGTTGTTGCAACATTTCCTGAAGAGCACCTATCTCATCATTCACAACCATGCGCAACGCCTGGAAAACCTGGGCAAAATACTTATTGGGGTTTCCTTTCACTATCTCACGGAGTGCATTTTTAAAAGCGTCTATTGTCTGCAACGACACCTGCTTGCGTACCTGAATAATAGTACGAGCCAATGTTTTTGCATTGGTGACTTCACCATACTGTTCGAAGAGTTTGTGCAACTGCTGTTCGCCCCATTCATTCACAATCGTTGCTGCCGTGAGTGGTTGCCGACGATCCATTCGCATATCCAGCGCTGCATCAAAGCGGATAGAGAAACCTCTTTCCGCCTCATCAAACTGATGACTACTTACGCCTAAATCCGCCAATACGCCATCAACTGCTTCCAGTTGATGCAGGCGAAGAAAACGCTGTAGATGACGAAAATTTTGTGGAACGAAAATAACCCGGCTATCATCCGGAAGATTGCGACGGGCATCTTCATCCTGATCAAATGCCACCAACCTTCCATTAGATCCTAGCTTTTCTACTATTGCCCGGCTATGCCCTCCTCCGCCAAACGTGCAATCAACATAAACACCATCCGGTTTTATTGCTAATGCCGTTATCACTTCTTCCAACAATACCGGAACATGGTAAGGCTGACCTGTTAACTCCTGCAGATCCGTTGATTGAGTTTTCGTTTTTTTGTTTTCTTGTTCCATCAACCGATCGTTTTGTACAACTGTCAAGACCTTTGTCCACCCAAAATTTCATCCGTCATATTACTAATGTCCTCCAGTGAGTAGGATTCAAAGAACTTCTTATATGTATTACTATCCCAGATTTCTATTTTTTCACCCTTATCAAAAAGCTTGATATCTTTTTG
>CAZPPM010000144.1:0-7715 GCA_964588445.1 uncultured Citrobacter sp. | reverse complement strand
CAGTGCCTCGTTGGATTTGTCGGGTTCTTCCAGGATGCCCATATGTCCTGATGAGTGGAAGACATGAATGTACGTGTTTTCAGGCAAATGTGACTGTGCTAACATGTCATTTTTTGGGGTAGCATTATCGTATTCACCAATAATAAAAAGTATGGGAAAGTTACTATTCCTAAGAATAGCTGTTCTGTCGGGTCGTTGCATCATTGCCTCATAGTAAGTTATGAGTGTCTGGTTGGAAAAAGACTTCAATTTTTGTATAAAATCTTCTATAATAAGAGGGTTGTTTTGGATGGTTTGCGGCGAAAATAGCGAGGGTACTGTTGTTTTTAAAAAGTTAAAAGCTCCATTTTGTCGTATAAATTCAATGCCTCTTTTCCGTGTAGCTTTTTTTTCTTCACTATCTGCATAGGCTGTTGAATGAAACAAACCAAACCCTGCTAAGTAATGGGGGAACTGTTCTGCAAAAGCCAAGCCTATGTAACCACCCATACTATGGCCAATGAGAATAAAAGATGTTAGATTTTCAGCATCAGCGATCTGCCGGATAAGGGTAGCAACGCTTTCCATACTTTGCTTTTCTATTTCTTCCGAGTTGTCGCATCCCGGTAGGTTAGGAACAATGAGCTGGTAGTTGTTTTTTAGGAAATCAACTGCACTATCCCATATAAAGCCAGCTTCACCGAAGCCATGCAAGAGCATAACCGGTTTGCCTTGTCCGTACACTTTATAAATGATTGTAGCTTCCCCTATTTGTATTGTTTTGTTTTGCATTAGCAATTATTTCTTTCTTATCTTCTTTTTGATACTTATAAAGGAAACCAGCAATAATAAAAAGACACTTACTACAGTGGCTGCTCTGGAAAATATGTCACCATAGCGAACATAAAAAGTTTGCTCTTTATCAACAGGGATTTTCATTTTTATAGCTGCTGCTGTATCCCAAGGTTGAGGATGTATAATATTGCCTGTAGGATCAATAAAGCAACTAATGCCTGTATTGGCACTACGAGCCACCCATTTGCGAGTTTCAATAGCTCTGAGCCGGCCATAATTCATGTGTTGCTTATAACCTGGCGTATTGCCCCACCAGCCATCGTTGGTAATGATTGTAAGTAAGTTGGCCCCTTTGCGAATGTATTCTGTAATGTAATCGCTGTAAATGCTTTCATAACAAATAATGGGTGCGGCAAGTAGCGTGTTTTCTTTTGCTACAAATACTTTGCGCTGGTTATCTCTTCCCAGTGTGCCGCTGATGCCACCAAAATCTTCAAACCAGGAGGACATAAAATTTAAAAATGAAGGTAATGTTTCAACACCCGGTACGAGCTTGGCTTTATGATAAAAAACAGCATTGGTATCTGCATCAAAAAAAGCAGCCGTATTAAATTCATCGTAGTATATGCCACTGGCAGCATCAAACCTTGCCGTGTTACTAGCAGCCTTTTTATCTGTGCCGTATATTTTATAGCTATTAATACCGGTAAGTAAGTTGATCTGAGGATGACGTTGCAAAAATTCCCAGATAGGATAATAAAATCGATTATTTTTAATAGCATTCTCTTCTACAGAAACAGGAACGGCTGTTTCCGGCCATATTACGAGTGCTGTATTAGCGTCTATTTGCTTTTCGGAAAGTTGTATGATTTTATGTAATTGATCTTCTACTGCGCCTGTAAATTTTTCAGTATAAGGATCTATGTTGGGTTGCACGACTACCACATTGTGGGTAGCTTGTTTAAGCTGTTCCGAAACTTTTTTACTTTCCTGCTTCAATATAATGATGGACACGATAACGGGAATGAAAAGAATGCTTAATAGTAAGAATACTCGTTGAAAGTATTTCTTGGATCGCTGCTCGCTGCGATAGGTTTTATAAACAAGAAAGGCTAGGATATTGGTTAGTAATATCCAAACGGTACCACCTGTTGTACCGGTGTACTCATACCACTGTATCATTTTGGGTTGCATGGCCAACGCATTGCCTAAGGTAAGCCAGGGCCAGCTTAGCTCCCAATTATGATGTATGTATTCAAACCCAACCCAATAAATTAATAATGAGCCATAGCCAACCCAACGCCCCAATTGCCTTTTGGTAAAATAAAACAATAGCCACGGTAGGCACATGATAAGGCTATTGGCAAAAAAAGCGCCTAATGCGCCGGGCAAACTTGCATTCCATACCCACCATGTTACCAGTATATTCCATAAAAACATGTGCAGGTAAGTCAGCAGGAAAAACTTTTTCCAGCTTTTGCTATTGTCTTCTACCCATAATAAAGGTAGTAAGCTAATGAAGATGAGATAAGTAAGAGAAGATGCAGGCCAGGAAGCCCACAATAGCAAAGACCCTATGATGGTAACCAATAAAGGAATAAAACGATTCACAGAGAAAATTTCTGTAAATGTAATTGTTTTGCGTGTTGTGCTGATTGGTTACTAAACGATATTTAAAACGCTACAGAATAGAACATTGTTTGCGCTTAAGAAATAAATAAACAACACATTTTATTTACAATTTAGCGGCTGCTTCTTTGGCTTCGGTAAAGGATTTGTCAAGACCATACGCTTTTTCATAGTTAAGCTTCGCTTCTGCTTTTTGTCCCATCAATTCCTGGCAGCGGCCTATCCAATACCAAGCATCCGGAAAGGAAGGAGAAACCGTATTAGCAAGTGTAAAAGAGGAAAGAGCTTCTTTGGTTTTGTTTTGGGATAAGTAGATTTTCCCTTTTTCGATATAGGCATTCAGGTAGCGATGATCATTCTTAATAGCATCATCAAAGGCTTTGATCGCTTTAGTCTTGTCGCCAATATTATCGTAGTATATCCCTTTAATGTAATGGGCACCCGTATGCATGCGTAACGAATCTTGTTGAATGATGGCTTCGGCTATTTGCAAAGCTTTTGGATTCTTAGTTTCCGCATACTGATACATCAACTTGTCGATAATTTCCTTATTACCGGGTAAAGCAATATTCGCTTTTTCCAGTGCCTGGACTGAGCTGGCGATATCTCCTTTTTTCTCCAGCAGTTCTGCTTGTAATAATAAAGTATTGACTTGATCGGGTTCTAAAATAAGTAGGGCATCGCATATCAGTAGAGCGCTGTCTTCTTTTGCAGCATTTACATATGCTTTAGCCAGGCTCAGTTGTAAAAAGATGCTTTCCGGTAATTCTTTAATAGCTTCTTGTAAAAAGCGAATTGTAGCCGGATCGTTTTTTTCTAATAAAACGTTGCTGATGCCTAATGCGTAATTCTCTTCCTTGCGCAGTGACCAGGCTTTTTTAAAATCAGCAAGCGCTGGGGCCTGCTGGTTATTTTTATTGAGTAAGATGGCTCGTTGAAAATAATAATTGTCATTGCCAGGTTGATCCTGAATACTATCAGTTAATTGCTTGTAAGGAGGCTGGGAAAGCAAATCGCCAAAAGGAGAGGATTCATTTGCCGATCCACACGAAAATAAAAGCAACGAAAAAAGACCTGTCGAAACCAGAATTAGTGAAAAAGCGATGGTGCGAAATGAGTTCATATGAGTGTCTATGACAATTTAATGACAAATGCAAGATGATACAAAGATACCTTTGCAAACATTTTATAAACGAGTTTAGTATGCAAAAACGTATTTTCTTATTTTTTGTTTCTGTAGCAAGTGTATTGTTGGTGTCTTTTGCCGTTATTAATAAAAGCGAAATAGCAATTACACCCAAAGATATTGCTGATACGCTTCTTTATCCCGAGGAAAGACATTTTAAGAATATACGGCAGCTAACTTTTGGTGGTGATAATGCGGAAGCCTACTTTAGTTTTGACGGTAAATGGGTAGTATTTCAACGTACGGATCCCAAAGATGGGATACTCTGTGATCAAATGTATGTAGGCAAACTTCCTGAAAACGATAAGGAGCCTTTTGAGTATAAGCTGGTGAGTACCGGTAAGGGGAGAACCACCTGTGCTTTTTTTACCAAAGACGGCAAGCATATCATCTATGCATCCACTCACCTGGGTGGTGATGACTGTCCGCCTGTACCCGATCGTTCCAAGTATGGCAACAAGTATATATGGCCGCTATATCCTTCCTACGATATTTTTATGGCCGATTTAAATGGCAAAATTGTAAAGCAGTTGACTAATGCCAAAGGATATGATGCTGAAGCAACATTAAGTCCCGATGGCAAAAAAATGATTTATACCAGTGATAAGGATGGTGACCTGGAGTTATACATTATGGATTTAGAAAGCGGGAAAGAGAAAAGGATCACTCATACATTGGGTTATGATGGTGGAGCCTGGTTTAGCCCTGATGGGGAAAAAATAATCTGGAGAGCCTCTCGGCCTAAAACGGCTGCAGAGATAGAAGAGTATAAATCTTTATTGGCAGAGCACCTGGTAGCACCTACTAATATGGAAGTATGGGTAGCTGATGCGGATGGAAGCAATGCCAAACAAATAACCTCTTTTGGGCAGGCTAATTGGGCGCCCACTTTCATGCCGGATAGTAAGCGTATCATTTTTGCTTCGAACCATGAGTATAAAAGAGGATTTCCTTTTAATCTTTACACAATTGATGGAGATGGAAGCAATCTTCAAAAGGTAAGCCGCGATATAGGTTTTGATGCATTTCCAATGTTCTCTCCCAATGGAAAGAAAATTTTATTTAGCAGTAACAGAAATAATGGGGGTACCAGAGATACCAATGTATTTATAGCAGACTGGAATGAATAATACAACCTATTTGCCTTTTTTGTAGCTACTTCTTGCGCGGCTTAATGTTTCCTGCTTAATACCCAAAAAGGAGGCCACGTCACGCAAAAGAAAGCGGTTGAAAACCTGCGGCTTTGTTTGCAATAATTTTTCGTAGCGTTTGCGGGTGGGCATCTTGAGCAAAAGATTGTGCTGGTTGACGGCACTTACCACATTGCTCATGATTTTGATAAACATTTCGGCAAACTCATGATGCACCAGTAAAAACTTCTTTACATCAGGATAAGCTATTTCCATGACAAGACTATCTTCGGTAAACTGTATAGAAAGTGTAGTAGGACGTTGATGAATAAAGCTTCTGAGGTCGGTAATAAAATCTTCTTCCATCAAGAGCATCAATGTATGCTTGCGGTCAGTGTTAAAATAGTAGGCTTCCACAGCACCATTTAAGACAAAACCTACATGCCCTGCTACTTCACCTGCTTGCAGAAAATATTCATCTTTTTTATAAAGCTTCGGTTTAAAAAGGCTGATAGCTTCCTTTACTTTACTTTCATCATGTATGTTAAAATGTGCAAAGAATTCAGAAAGGTATATTTGTCCGATTTCTATGTACTTGTCTTTGGTCTCGCTTAGTTTTACAGAGGGTTCAAAATCAGTCACGAAAAAATTTCCCATAATTTTTAATTGGTTAACACGGCCAGAGGGTACGACGGTGGTGTATTTCAATGGAAGATAGTAAAAACCAACACGATGGTTTTTTAAAAGAATACGAATTTGATAATTGTCAAATTTTTAAAAATTACAATAATACAGGATAATGAAAGGAAAAATTTTCCATTTATAATAGTAGTATATTTTTAAATTTTTAAGTACTTGATAGTATTAAATATTATGGTTTATAAAATATAAAAATGTGTTTTGTATTCTATTTAGTTTTAATATATGCTGATATTATAATTGAAAGCTTGTAGCTTTGATAAAATCAACTCTACTATTTATGTATACAGGAATGCTTCACATGCACAACTTATTACGTTGGGTTATATTAGTGTTATTGGTAATTGCCGTAATCCGGCATTTTTCTGGTGCAGCATCAAAACGATCTATATCGCCTGCGGATAATAAGATTGATTTGTTTTTGCTTATCTCGGCGCATATAACATTAGTTGTTGGTCTTTATCAGTGGATTGTTGGTCCGTGGGGTATTCGCTTACTACAACAAATAGGTTTTGGCGAAGTAATGAAAAACTCTGCGTATCGTTTTTTTGCTGTGGAGCATTTCATGGCTATGATTACCGCAGTAGTACTTATAACGGTTGGGCGGGGCGCTGTTAAACGGGGAACCGACTGGCGTGTACATAAAAAAGCAGCCTGGTTATTTTTAATAGCGCTGGTACTGGTATTGGCTGCTGTTCCCTGGCCTTTCCGTGGGGAAATAGCAAGACCACTTTTTCCCGGTATGTAAAGTGTACTTATAGGCGAATAGCTTCGGCTACTTTCTGCATTTCTTGCTGTGTACCTATACTTAGGCGCAACCACTTGCTGTTGTCTTCAAATGTACGAGCACCTATTATTTGCTGTTTTTCTAAGGTAGCTTTGAAATCTTTGGGATACTTTGTCGTATCAAAGTAAACAAAGCTGGTAGCAGAGGGGATGTAAGGAATATTGTTAGTCTTTAATGCAGCATAGAAAATGTTCCTGGCTTTTGTATTTTCTGCTTTGCACATAGTGATAAACGCAGTGTCGTCATAAGAAGCTAAAGCACCGGCTAAGGAAACGGTGCCTGCGCCGGCATTAGCCCACGGCTGTAGTTCATTAAGTTGTTTTACCGTATCGGCATGAGCGATAGCATACCCTACTCTTGCACCTGCCATTCCATAAATCTTTGAGAAGGTTTTGGCTACGACAACATTAGGATATTGATTAACCAGAGGCGTTACAGTAGGGGTGTCTTCAAATTCTGTATAAGCTTCATCAAGCAGAATTGTAATATGCGTTGGCGTTTTTTCAATAAATGTTTTTAATTCTTCAGCCGGTAGTACGGTGCCGGTAGGATTGTTAGGGTTACAGATATAGATCATTTTTGTATCCTTGTCTATCGCTTCTTTAAGGCGCTGCAAATCCACAGCTTTATTCGTAGTGAGCTGTACAAGTTTTACAGGTGCGCCAATTCTTCGGGCAGCGGGCATCCAAAGGCGAAAGGTGGGATCGGGTGCCACAATATTTCCTTTTTCCAGTGCAGCTTTAGTAGCCACTAGTCCCAGTAATTCAGAAGAGCCGGCCCCAATAATGATGTTTTCTTTTGTAAGCTGAAACGAAGCAGCAATTTTTTCGCGAAGCAGGGACGTGGTTTCCCATGGGTATCTGTTGCAAGTTGTCACAACATCCAGCATTGCTTTTTTGGCAGCAGTAGAGGGGCCGTGAGGGTTTTCATTAGAGCTAAGCTTAATAATATCGGTATTCGCCAGCCCTGCTGGTAACCGCATTTCAGCTTCTCTAGCAAATAAATTTCTGCTAAAACTAAAGGCGGCTACAGCTAAAGCTGTTTGTTTTAACGCTTCACGACGTTGCATACTTAGTTTATTTGGGGTAAGGTACTAAATAATGAGTGTATAGTTATCGTTTTCCCAGTTCTATTACTTTACAGTTCTGCATAGCGGCTTCGTTTATTTCCAGTGTTACCAGCGTTCTCATTTTGTGCCAGCCTTGTTTGCCTGCTGCTCCCGGATTGATATGCAGGCAACTCATTTTCTCATCGTACATAATCTTCAGTATGTGTGAATGGCCGCTGATGAATAGTTGTGGTTGATGCAGTAGTATTTGTTTTTTGGTTTCCGTGTTATACTTGGGTGGATAGCCTCCTATATGCCGCATCATCACCTTTACTTGTTCGCAATGAAATACTATTTGTTCTGGAAACTCAGGACGAATACTTGCTGTATCAATATTGCCGTATACACCTTTTACTATTCCTGCTTTTTTCAAAGTAGGGATTACATTATTTTCTCCAAAAT
>CAZPPM010000143.1:0-7854 GCA_964588445.1 uncultured Citrobacter sp. | reverse complement strand
TATCTTTGCAGCCCCAAAAGCAACCCTGTTGTGGTTTGGGAGGCGGGTAGAGGGATAGCTCTTCCGCATAATTTATAACCTGTTAAAGGTAAATGGCCTTTAACTCAAAGCTTAAAAAATGAGCAAATTACATTTCACTACCAAACATGCGAACGAAGCTACCGTGCAGCGTAACTGGTACGTTGTAGACGGTACTAATCAAACTGTAGGTCGTATGTGTGCCAAAATTGCTGCGATACTTCGTGGCAAAAACAAACCCAGTTACACGCCTCATGTTGACACAGGTGATTACATCATTGTTATCAACTGCGAAAAAGTTGTATTAACCGGTGACAAACTGAACCAAAAAATCTATGACACTTTTAGCGGCTACCCCGGTGGACGTAAAGAGGAAGTAGCAAAGGACTTGCAAAAGCGTCGTCCTGAAGTGGTGATCGAAAGAGCCGTAAAAGGCATGTTGCCTAAAAATCGCCTTGGCCGTAAGATGTATAAAAAACTCTTCGTGTATGCCGGCGCGGAACATCCCCATGCAGCACAAAAGCCACAAGAGCTGAAACTTCAAAAGCCATAATTTTTAAAACAGTACGTAAAACATTTAATTATAAATGGAAAAGCAAACAAATGGTGTAGGTCGTAGAAAAGAAGCCGTAACGAGGGTTTTCATCTCTAAAGGTTCCGGCCAAATCACTGTAAACGACAAAGACTACAAACAATATTTTTCATTGGTGTACCTGCAAAATCAGGTAGAGCGTCCGTTGAAAACCATTGAAGCAGCTGATAAGTATGATGTAAAAATCAATGCTACCGGCGGTGGGGTAAAAGGACAGGCAGAAGCGGCCATGTTGGGTATCTCCCGTGTGTTGGTTGAGATCAATCCTGAGTTTCGTCCTGCATTAAAAGCAGCCGGTTTACTGAAACGTGATCCACGTTCTGTAGAGCGTAAGAAATTTGGTCATAAGAAAGCACGTCGTAGCTACCAGTTCTCTAAACGTTAATCGTTGTTGGTTAATCGTTACACGCTTAACCATCCTATTAACAAATAACTAATAACAATTAACAGATAGTATAAAATGGAAAATAATACATCCTTACAACAGCAGCTTCTCGATGCCGGTGTACATTTTGGTCACCTGAAAAAGAAGTGGAATCCCAAGATGCTACCTTACATCTTTGCTGAAAAGAAAGGTATCCATATCATTGACCTCAACAAAACTGTAGAATGCCTTCAGGAAACAGCTGCAGCGTTGAAACAAATTGCATTAAGCGGTAAAAAAATCTTGTTTGTAGGTACTAAAAAACAAGCAAAAGATATCGTTACAGAGTGTGCAAAGAAAGTAAACATGCCTTTCGTAACAGAGCGTTGGTTAGGTGGTATGTTGACCAACTTCAACACTGTGCGTAAGAGTGTAAAGAAAATGCAGAGCATTGAAAAAATGCTGGCTGATGGTTCTTTTGACAGCATTACTAAGAAAGAGCGTTTGACGTTAAGCCGCGATAGAGATAAAATGGAAAAAGTGCTGGGAGGTATTGCGCAGCTAGGTCGTGTACCGGCAGCTTTGTTTATCGTAGATATCGGTCACGAGCATATTGCTTTGGCCGAAGCAAAAAAATTAGGCATCTCTACTTTTGGTGTAGTAGATACTAACTGCGACCCAAATAAAGTAGACTTTGCAGTTCCTGCAAATGATGACGCAACAAAGTCAATCGCTATTATTACAAATTATATCACTGCTGCTATTGCAGAAGGATTGGCAGAAAGACAAGCTGCTAAGGATGATGATGTAGAAGATATAAGCGACGATGAAAAAGAAAGAAAAGCCGCTAAACTATTAGCAGAAGCTGAGGCTGAAGGTGGCCGTTCTGGTAGAGGTGGTCGCGGCGGCGGTGGTGGTGGTGCAGGTCAAAAGCGTCGTACAACTGGCGGTGGCGGTACAGGTCGCGGACCTGGTGGCGGCAGAAGATAATAATGGATTAATGTACGATGATTACTTTTAAGTCATCGTACATTATACGTCTATGTGCCGAGGGTAGATTTCACTGTTCATCGTTCGGTAATGTTATTGATCAATGATGGAGTGAGGGTGATGTGGGTATTGCCCAATTTTAAATTGTCTAATTTTCAAATCAAAAAATCATGAGTACAGTAACTATAAGCGCAGCAGACATCAACAAGCTTCGCCAGGCTACAGGAGCCGGCATGATGGACTGTCGTAAAGCACTGATGGAAACAAACGGAGACTTTGAAGCCGCTATCGACTGGTTGCGCAAGCAAGGCCAAAAGGTAGCTGCAAAGAGAGAAGATAGAGAAGCAAAAGAAGGAGTAGTAATAGCGCAAACAACAGCTGATAATAAAACAGGGATTGTTGTATGTATAAGCTGTGAGACAGACTTTGTATCCAAAAATGCTGACTTTGTTGCTTTTGCACAATCTATTGCTGATGCTGCTATTGCGAATAATGTAAAAACAGCAGAAGAACTGAATGAAGTAAAAGTAGGTGATGCTAAAGTAGCGGACCTTATCAATGATAAGCTGGCTTCTATCGGCGAAAAAATTGGTATCACTCGTTTTGAAAGAGTAGAATCTCCTTATGTAGCTTCTTACATTCATGGCGCTTACCGTCTGGGTGTATTGGTAGGCTTAGATAAAGAATCCGCTGAAGCGGGTAAAGATGTAGCTATGCAAATAGCCGCATTGAATCCTGTAGCAGTAGATGCAGATAGCGTACCTGCTGATGTAGTAGCTCGTGAAAAAGCTATTATCATGGATGTAATGAAAGAAGATCCTAAAATGGCAGGTAAGCCGGAAGAAATGCTGGCTAAAATTGCAGAAGGTAAACTAGGAGCATTCTTCAAAGAGCAAACACTTACTGCGCAGCCTTTTGTAAAGGACGCTGGTAAAACTGTGGCTGACTATCTTAAAGAAAGCGGAAATGTAAAAATTACCGAGTTCAAAAGAGTAGCATTAGGTTAATTGATTTTTCAATGTATATAGAAAGGCCTCGAATATTCGAGGCCTTTTCTATTATAAAGTTATTTGAAGGAAACCTATCTCGCCGCCAACGTTACATTTAAAGGTTTCCATTCTATGCGTACAATTCTTGTATCGCAATTGCAATCGTTGTCTGTACTGATATCATTGCCTCCCGTATCTCCCACTACTACTAATGTAGCAATGGGTCCGGAGGCGGGAGTGATAACATGTTCCCCGCCATCACAGCCTTCAAAAGCTTCATTACGGCCACCCCCACTTAACACTCTGTCAAATGTAGAAACAGTAGGAGAATTGATACGGGTATATTTCATACCTGCGGGTGCGGGTTCACCTACAGTTACTGTCCATGTTCCCGCTACCTCTGACCAGTCATGGACTGTTTCTTTTGCATTAAAGCTGATTACTGCTTGTATACTTGTGCCATCAGGGCTTATTCTTAATTCAGCTCTTCCGGTTACTCTTGGGCCATTTCCGCCAAAATCCAAGTCGCCGCCTATATGTTTGCTGGGACAAAGAGTAGCTGTATTGGCTAAGTTATAGGTATAAGTACCACCCACAGGAGCGTTAGTAATTCCTTTAGATGCGGTAACACATTTCTCCCACATCTCTGCAAAATGTTCTGCAGATTGCATTAAGTTGTTGACAACATCTGAACCACCGGCAGATGTTTTTACATCAAACAGAAATTCCGGCATTAAACCATAATGCGATACACCACCTTCGGTAATATAATCCCATTTACGGGCGCTGCCAGTAATACCACTCTTTGATTTTATAGAAGTCTGTTCAAAAAAAGCTTTATAAAAATCCTGACTTGTTCTATTATCTGTAGCTCTTAAATGCCTGGGCAATTTTTCAAATCCGTTCACATCTGTACCTATAGCCACTGCTTTTTTACCCATTGCATTCCATACAGCTCTATAGTTGCGGGCAAATTCATCTGGTGTAGCATTCGATGTGCCTAAGCCAAACATACCTCCTAATGCAGCTACTCGCTGTACAAGTCTTAAGGGAGCATTTCTTTCATTGCCTTCACTGCCTCTTATACCATTATGCCCCAAAACCAAAGGATATTTTATTGGTAGGGCTTCTGCTGTTTCTATTACTTTGGTCATGGCGCTTTCCGACATATGATCAACATCTATGATCATGCCCAGCCGCATCATTTCATTGATAGCAATATCACCCAGCGGCGTAAGCCCCATTGTATTTACATGCCCGCCTCTTATTAATTTGTAAGCATCCAGCTCGGGAGATGGCTTTAGCATATTAAGTACATTCCGATAGCTGCCGCAGCATTTAAGGGTGCCGGGTAAGCAGTTGAGCCCATCAGCACAGGGTGCAGGTAAGCCGCCCAGCCCTTCCATAAAAGCATACGCGCCCAGTATCAATCCATTTTCAAAACCTATAGGACCATCGGTAATATTGGCCCTGTATTTTACAGTAGGGTCTGTACTGGTTTTTACTTTGAAATGATAACCGTTTGCATGTTTATTGGCAAAATTGAAAAGCATTTCATAGACAGCCGTGCCACCAAAACTATTATCCACTAGGTGAATGGGGAATGCATACCGGATACCTTTGCGGTATAAACGTTGTATCTCGGCTTTTACGGTAGTGGCATTGGTGGTAACACCGGGCTTACCAAAATTGCCGATTTTATCTACTTCCATACCCATGATGACAGCAAGCTTGTTGCTGCTTACAATGCGGCGTACATCCGCAGGTGAATAGGCAATTTCCATAAAATCTTTATGCCGGTTTACAAATGAAACCGTTTCATCAATTTGAATATCTGCTACGCTTTTATCATCATAGGGTTTATCACCGTTAATGAGTTCGGCAAGTAACTCGCTGTTTACTGTAAGTGTTACCATTACCCTAAGGCCTCCATCATACGCCCGCTTTATCCATTCCCACCACATTTGCTGGTGTAGTATGGAGCTTTGATGTGGCCAATATTTTAATTCGGGATAACCTGCATGTTCATGATCACCATGAGGATTTCTGTCAAAAGATACTTTGTGTTTAAAATCACCATCCAATGCATAATTGATAATGCCGGCTCTTAAGTAATCACCACAGGTATTATCAAAAGCACCATACCCGCCATGTGTGGAGTTACAATTTCCCAATGCATCTGCTGCGGAAGTAGCTCTTCTAGCCGTAGGATTGCAGTCACGAGTACCGGCAGGAATAATAGAGCCAACATCAGGTACGCCATGCATGGCTTTACGACCAAAGCCCAAGTAACTCATCAGGTGCGTATGTAAGTCTACATAGCCATTTAACTGCGGCTTGAGAGTTATTTGTCCCAGTTCTTTCTTTGTGGCGGGATTAATAACATCTCCTCCAACGACTTTTTTGTTAACTGTAGTTTTCTGTGCTGTAACATTAAATCCCATCAATAGGATAAGGGAAAAAGAGAGAAAAATTGATTTCATAAAATATGTTATGTGTGAACCCTAAAGCTCACTATAATTCAAGAGCCAGTCACTACATCATTATGTAGTTGTAAGTTGATAATGGACAGGAGTAAGCGAGCAGTGTCCTATATTTAAGTACATTTAATCGAAAGCTGTATAGAATAAGAGGCCGGGTGGTTCTTTAAAACAGAAAATTGAGCAAGAACAGGGTGCCTGATAGTTTTCATTGCCTACTCAATTTGTAGTAATCACACTCTCGAGGCTTTTAGAAGTAAAGAGCAGATGATATATTTGTAATAGGTCAATCATTTATTATGCGCAGGGTGTTTTTTATAAGTATTTTTCTTCTTTACATACTTCATGCTGCTGATGCGCAAACGAAAATTATTGATAGCCTTCAACAACGTATTTACAGTGCTCACAATCCACAGTCAAAGCTACAGGCCATTTTAAAGCTTTGCGAAGAGTATCGCAGCCTGCAACGGGATACATTAGATTATTATTCTCGTGTGGCTATGGAGATGGCGGCAAAAATAGGAGATGCCCGCAGCAAAGATCTGGCACAGTTTGCGCTGGCCAATTCGCATTTTCGCTGGGGCTGGATGGATAGTGCGTTATATGTGATAGAACCTTTGTTTATTAATAATACAGTAGAGAATCCTGCTACCCGCGATTTTTATTTTAAACTGGCTCGCCAAAAAGCGATGTATTATGGGAATAAATCCAGGTATCCGGAAGCGTTGAGTTTGCTGCATCAGCTTGTAAGCGAAGCGGACAAATACAGTGATAGTCTTACGATGGGCGCTAACCTGAATAGCATCGGTTCTATTTCATTGGAAAAGAAAGAACCGTATGTAGCGCTACGCTGGTTTAAAAGAGCCCATGCAGTTACTTCATCACATCCAAAGTTTGATCCCATACTTGCTGCTATTTATTCCAATATGGCAGATGCCTTTAACCAGATCAATAAAACAGATTCAGCCATCACATATATAGAAAAAGGTATACAGCTTTTCCGGAAAACACAGAATTTAATGAACCTGGCACATGTGCTGCAAAAAAAGTCTACCATATTCTTACATGCTAAAAAGTTACCCGAGGCGGAAGCTGCGCTAAAAGAAATGATAAGCGTGCGACAGCAAATGAACGATGGTAGCATGTGGGTAGACGATAATTTGGCATTAGTTGATTTTTATCTCGAAACAAACCAAGTGGATAAAGCGATTACTGTATGCTTACAGGCCTTGTATCCTGTGACATCGCCCGATGGAAATGAAACGGTTTCTTTTACCAGAAGTATTCACCTGCGACTTTCTTATCATGAAGCACTGGCTCGCTGCTATGCTGTGGCAGGAAATAAAAAACTAGAAAATGAAACGTTGCGAAAGATTGAATCGATAAAAGATTCTATCAACCAGATAGAAGCGGCGGCCAAAGACTCTATTTACCAGGCACAGGCACTGGCAGATATGAAAGCAAAATACGAATCACAAAAAAGAGAAAACACTATCCTGCAACAAGAGTTTTCCATCAGCCGGAAAAATTATTGGATTGGAGGCATCATTATCTTTTTACTTTTTGCCGCCATTTTAAGCTGGGTATTATTTAACGGATATCAAAAGCGACAAAAAATAAAAACAGAATTACTGGTAGAAAAAGAGAAACAGTCAGCCAATGAAGCGGTGAAACAGGCAGAGGAGAATGAACGTAAAAGAATTGCCGCCGATTTGCATGACAACCTGGGCGCTTATGCGGCCTCTATAGCGTCTAACCTGGATATTATAAAAGGAGAAGTGCCCGAAGCACCGACCACGGGAACTGCTATGGAATTACTCAATGAAAACTCGCAGGCAATGGTGGCGCAACTCAGTGATACCATTTGGGCACTCAATAAACAAACGCTTAGCCTGACAGCTATTAGCGACAGGATAAAGATTTTTGTGAAACGGATACAACCGAATCATACGGGAATAGCAATGGATGTAATAGAAAAGCTAGAAGATGATATTCAAATGCCGCCTACACAAGCTTTTCATATTTTTCAAATTGTGCAGGAAGCAGTAACCAATGTAATTAAACACAGTGAGGCAACGCGCCTTACTATCACTATTGCTGATGATAAAGGAGGGCGCATTGCTATACAAGACAATGGTAAAGGAATGCAGGAAAAAGATGGTAGCAAGCGAGGTGGCGGCAATGGCTTGGTAAGTATGCAAAAAAGAGCAGAAGCGGCCGGATGGGAAATACAATGGCAACCAGTAACGCCATCGGGTACGGAAGTGATTATTCAGGCTACCGCAAATTGATTAGCTAAAAAAACGATAACTTTCATCATCTTTATAAGAATTATGGTATTCAAAGTTGCTTTAGTAGAAGATAATGCAGTAAACCGGAATACTTTTTTGCAAAAGCTAAAAGTATCGGGGAAAATGCAAT
>CAZPPM010000142.1:0-7878 GCA_964588445.1 uncultured Citrobacter sp. | reverse complement strand
AGTATTTAAGAATAATAGTAACGTAATTATAAAACAGTCAATTTTCTCATAAGCAGTTAGTTTTGGTTGCGACCCCTGTTTCCACAGGGGTCTATCTTTTTACATACTTTCTAAGTGAATACCAGTAGCCTGCTAAACACCCTACTCCATCTGCCACTATATCCCCTATGTCAAATGACCGAAAAGGGATAAACTCCCTTTGAATAAACTCAATGGCTATTCCAAAACAAAAACAAACTATAAAAATCCAAAAGAAGGTTTTTGCTAATGTGTTCTCTTTTATTTTATAAAACCCCCAGCATAACAAAAGCACCATAATGGAAAACATCCCTATATGTACCCACTTGTCAAAAAGCGGAATATAATGAGTCCAGTTTTGCTTAGGAAACTGTGAGCCGGGCAGGAGTAAAAGAAAAGTTGATAAAATAATCCAACCCGTAGCAGGTAAAAAAAAACGCATTCAGATTTTTATATATAGGAAAGAAACATACCTTTCTTGTAGATGGGCTGTTTCCTTCCTTAAGTCTTTATGTAACTTATTACCCTGCTATCGCTTCATATCCGGCAGCATCAAGCAATTCACTTACCTCTTTAGGGTCATTCACCGTCATTTTAATCATCCAGCCTTCTCCATAAGGATCTGTATTTACTACTTCGGGTGTATTGGTCAATGCGGCATTTACTTCATCAATAGTACCGCTTACAGGTAAAAATAAATCGGAAACTGTTTTTACGGCTTCCACTGTTCCAAAAACAGCTCCGGCTTCCAAAGCTTTGCCAACAGTTTCTATTTCAACATAAACGATGTCTCCCAGTTCTCTCTGGGCGAAGTCTGTAATGCCTATGGTTGCGATATTTCCGTCCAAGCTAACCCACTCATGGTCCTTGGTGTAAAACAAATTTTGAGGGTAACTCATAATGAATGATTTATATCGCAAATATGAGTAAAAACAATTGAGAACACCACGTTTATCTTCCCTTTTTCTTTTTTGACCGAAAAATTAATGCCGTTCAAGGTAGTTTTTACACCACTTGTCGGCAAGGGCTTTACAGGCATTCCTTGTAAAAATATCTTTGTGCCACATTAAAAGTGATAAAATGAGAAAACTACTAATTGCGGTGTTGGGAATGACACTAATTTCTTCAGCAGCATTGGCACAAAAAGTGACTGGTACTGTAAAAGATAATACCGGAAAAGGAATTGACAAAACAACCATCTCCTTATTAAGAGCAAAAGATTCTTCTGTAGCCAAAATAGGCGTAACAGATAATGAAGGCAATTTTTCAATTGAAAGCGGATCGGGACAGTTTCTTTTGTCCCTCTCACATATAGGTTTTACACCTACTATTTCAAAAGTATTTGAAGTAGCAAGTAGTGATGTAAAATTGGAAGAACTAATCCTGATAAAAGAAGAGAACGCTCTTCAAAATGTAGTGGTAACCTCTCAAAAACCTATTGTAGAAGTAAAAGCGGATAGGACTATCCTAAATGTGGAAGGGACTATCAATGCAGTAGGCAATGATGCATTGGAATTATTACGCAAATCACCCGGGGTAATGGTGGATAAAGATGATAATTTGAGCCTTGCTGGAAAAAATGGTGTAATGGTTTATATAGATGGCAAACCCTCTCCCTTGGCTGGAGCAGACCTAGCCAGCTATTTAAAATCTTTGCAATCGGCGCAAATCGAAGCAATAGAACTTATTACCAACCCTTCTGCAAAATATGAAGCAGCCGGTAATGCGGGTATCATTAACATCAAACTAAAAAAGAATAAAACCTTTGGCACCAATGGCTCTGTAAATGCCGGTTACAATATCGGCACTTATGGCAAATACAATGGAGGCTTTTCCCTCAATCATAGAAATGCTAAAGTCAACCTGTTTGGTAACTATAACTACAATCATGGCTTGCACCTTAATGACATGAAAATGTATCGGGAGGTTGGAGACTCTTTGTTTAACCAGCTAACCAATATGAAACTGTACAACAAAGGGCACAATTTTAAAACCGGTATAGATTTTTTCCTTAACCCCAAGAGTACTGTAGGTGTTATCGTAAACGGTAATATCACCTCATCCGAGATTAAAAGCGAAGGGCCGATGGATATCATTTATAAACCTACTGGTATGGTTGACCGTTTACTACAGGCCAACAGTACCATAGATGCGGATAGAACCAACCTGAACTTTAACGTAAACTATCGCTATGCTATTACCGGCGGCAATGAGTTGAATATAGACGCAGACTATGGTATTTTTAATCTGAAAAATCATCAGTTTCAACCCAACTATTATTACAACGCAGGTGGCACAGAATTGTATCGTAATGTGTATCGAATGATCACCCCTACTAATATTGACTTATTCTCTATAAAGGCGGATTACGAGCAAAACTTTAAACAAGGTCGCTTGGGCTACGGAGGTCGTGTGGGATATGTAAAAACCGACAATGACTTTAATCGTTATGATGTAATTGGCAACACGGATGTATATGACAGAGATCGTAGTAACCGTTTCCAGTACACAGAAAATGTAAACGCAGCTTATGTAAACTATAATCGTGCCTTTAAAGGCCTCTTAGTGCAAGCAGGTTTACGGGTAGAGAATACCGTTTCAAAAGGTACATCTACTGGCGAAAAAATGGGTAATGGAGGCTATGAGATCTATGATTCCTCTTTGAATAGAAATTATACTGACTTTTTCCCAAGTGCAGCCATTACTTTCAATAAGAATCCGATGAGTATGTTCAGCCTTACTTATAGCCGTCGTATTGACCGCCCGGCTTACCAGGACTTGAACCCCTTCGAGTTTAAGTTGAACGACTATACATTTATGAAAGGGAACACACAGTTACGTCCGCAGTATACCAATAGCTACGGCATCACTCACATCTTTAAGTATAAACTCACTACGAGCTTGAACTATAGCCATGTAAAAGACATTTTTACACAATTGCCAGATACAACAGAGAAAACAAAATCATTCCTGTTTAAACAAAATCTGGCAACACAGGATATTGTGAGTTTAAACATCAGCTATCCTTTCCAATATAAAGCATATAGCTTTTTTGCTAACGTCAATACTAACTACTCTAAATACAAAGCTGATTTTGGTGGTGGCGACCGTGTTATCAATCTGGATGCGTTTACATTCCAATACTTCATGCAAAACAATCTGAAGTTTGGCAAAAAGAAAGACTGGACAGCTGAAGTGAGTGGTTTTTATGTTTCTCCTTCTATCTTCCAGGGTGTATTTAAAAGCAAAGCCATGTATAGCATTGATGGTGGTGTACAAAAAACCATTTTCAAAGGAAAAGGAAATGTAAAAGCTTCTGTAACGGATATCTTCCGCACCATGCGCTGGGCTGGTAGCAGCAACTTTAGCGGCCAGTTTGGTGAAGCCAGCGGACGTTGGGAAAGTCGCCAGTTCCGCATCAACTTTAGCTACCGCTTTGGTAACTCACAAGTAAAAGCAGCTCGTCAGCGTAAAACCGGGCTTGATGATGACAAGAAACGTGCAGAAGGCGGAGAAGGTGGACAAGGTGGAACACCCGTAAGACAATAATTCTTTATAGAATACTCATAAAAAAAGGGATCATTTGATCCCTTTTTTTATTGATTGTCTTTATACTTTTTTCTTTTTACCAGTTTAGCTTTAATAATTTTTACATCAGTAAGCGGTCTGTCCCGGTCTTGTGCTTTGCTGGTTTCTACGGCTGCAATGCTATCTACTGCACTGAGACCTTTTACTACTTCGCCAAAAACAGTGTAACCTTGATCTAAGTGTGGCGTACCTCCTATTGTTTTATACGCTTCTCTTTGTTGTAAGGGGATTTTTCTTCCATTCATCCTATAGGTCTCCACAGAGTCCAATCCCGCATCGCTAAATTTTTTCCCTTGTACAATATAAAATTGGCTAACGCTACTTGCTTTTTCCGGATTATTATCTCTAGCAGCCGCTAATACTCCTTTTTTGTGAAATAGCTCCGGCCTAAATTCCGCAGGTATACGCTGTGAGGGACCGCCGCTACCTAATGCCTGACCAGCAGGAGCCGTTTTACTTGCAGGGTCTCCGGCCTGTATCATAAAATCTTTTATTACTCTGTGAAAAAGTACACTGTCATAATAATGCTGCTTTACCAGTCCTAAGAAGTTATCCCGGTGTAAGGGTGTAGCATCCGTAAGACGTAAGATAATTTTTCCCTTACTGGTTTCCAGCAGCACATCTTTTTTCCGATCTTTCTTTTTCAATACTACTGACTGCTGCGCAACTGCTTGCATACCTACGGCCATTGCAGCCAATAGTAATAACTGTTTAATTTTCACTTTTCGTTTTTTATTCTATAGAATTAAAAGAGTGAACTGACGTTTACAGTTCATGTTCTTCAAAGTAAAGTAAGATATGATCTTTTAAAAAATTTTCCTGCTCAATAGGACTCATATCAGGCATTTGGCGCAACTGGCGATAGTGTGGCCAGCCATCCTTATCGATATTTTCTAACGTATAGTAACCACTTGGGGTCAACAGGCGGCACACAGCAATATGCATTAAATCCTGCTTCTGCTCTTTTGTAAATTTCTTCTTAATAGCCCCTAATTCCTGCACCCCTATAAGAAACAAAATAGTCTCCATATCTGGCTTCTTGTCAAATCGCTCCACCAGCTTCGCTTCCAGCTGCCACCAGCGTTGTTGTAGATCATCTGTTGCAAACATGCTGCAAAGATAAAGACTCACTCGATTAAGTTTTGTGTCCGAAAACCGATTCCGGCTACCAAAAGCCATTTGCTACATTTATCTTTGCAAAAATTAGATTACGATGTTGCAATTACAGTTATTACGACAGGATCCCCAAGGTGTAAAAGAAAAACTGGCTATTAAACATTTTGCCGAGCTTTCGCTGGTGGATAGTATTATAGCACTTGATGATGATAGAAAAAAACTACAGCTTGAATTTGATACCACACAATCCAAAGTAAATACAACATCCAAGGAAATAGGCGCTTTAATGGCTAAGGGAGATAAAGAAGCTGCAGAAACCAAAAAGCAGGAAGTAGCTTCTTTGAAAAACACCTTACAGCCTATTATCGACAGGCTAAATGCTACTGAAAAGCAATTGCAGGAAGAATTAGTAAAACTTCCCAACCTGCCTGCTGCCAGTGTACCTGTGGGTAAAACTCCGGCAGATAATATCGTGGTAAGAGAAGGTGGAAAAATACCTCAGCTACCTGCTGTTGCTATTCCGCATTGGGATCTTATAAAAAAATATGATATCATTGATTTTGAAACCGGCGCCAAAATAACGGGCAGTGGCTTTGCTTTGTACAAAGGCAAAGGGGCTAAACTGCAAAGAGCCTTAATACAATATTTCCTTGATTTCAATACAGCAGCTGGTTACACGGAATACCTACCTCCTTTTATGGTTAACGAAGCTTCTGCATACGGCACCGGTCAATTGCCAGATAAAGAAGGACAGATGTATTTCATGCAGGCAGATAATTTTTATATGATTCCTACTTCCGAAGTGCCTGTTACAAATATTTACCGAGATGAAATTGTAAAGGCCGAAGAACTTCCTATAAAAATGACGGCTTACTCTCCTTGTTTCAGAAGAGAAGCAGGAAGCTTTGGTAAAGATGTAAGAGGGTTGAATCGCTTGCATCAGTTCGAAAAAGTAGAAATCGTACAGCTTACCCATCCCGAAAAAAGCTACAAAGCACATGAAGAAATGGTATTACATATAGAAAAGCTTTTGCAATCCTTAGAGCTACCTTATCGCATTCTCAATCTTTGCGGAGGCGACATGAGCTTTACATCAGCACTCACTTACGATTTTGAAGTATATAGTGCGGCACAGGAACGTTGGCTGGAAGTAAGCTCTGTTTCTAACTTTGAAGCTTATCAAACTAACCGAATGAAGATTCGCTATAAAGATGAAAGCGGAAAAAATCAGCTTTTACATTCACTCAACGGAAGCTCCTTAGCATTACCCCGCATAGTAGCCTGTCTTTTGGAAAACAATCAAACTGCAGAAGGCATACAATTACCCGCTGTATTACATACTTATTTTGGTGATAGTAGTATAAAATAAGCTTGAAGAGGGTTAGGTTTTCCTTAGGATAATATTTGGTTAAAGCAAACAGCGTTACTAACTGTTTGCTTTTTTTTGGTTCATATTTGTAGGCATAACCAAACCATTTTGATATGAAAAAAATCTTACTCATTGCTTTCATTCTTCCTATTCTCACTTTTACCACCCACGCACAAATAAAAAAAGGATCTTTTCTTTTAGGCAGCGACATTAGTTTTTCATCAGCAAAATCCGAGTCGCAATACACTACCTCTCAGCAGGGTTTTTCTCTATCGCCTATATTGGGTAAAGCCATAAAAGAGAATCTTATTGTAGGTGGTTTTGCCGGCATTATATTTAATAAAACCAAGTCATCCGCTGTACCAGATGGTGTTGCCAAAAGCAATACTTATTCTGCTGGCGTATTTGTAAGAAAATACAAGCAGCTTGGGGGTAACGGGTTTCATTTTTTTCTGGAAGGCAACGCCGGATATGCAACCAGTAAGTACACGAATAACAATAGTAATCCTGTTTTTGAAACAGAAACAAATATTTCGGTTATGGCGATTGGCGTAAAACCAGGAATTGCTTTTGCAATATGCGATAAAGTTCACTTGGAAACCGGCCTTAACAATATACTATCTGTAGCTTATTCTTGGGGGAATGAGTCACGCAACGATGGATTTATTGATTCTGACTATAAGATAAGTGGCTTTGGATTTCATAGCAGTCTTAACAATGCTACATCGAATTTATATGTTGGGTTTAGAGTGTTTTTGGGGAAATAAAGTTCCTTGCTTTTATATTATTTAATTTTTCTAAAAAAAGTCCGGCTAATTAGCCGGACTTTTTTGTGTGCTTTAAAAAGCTTTTTTCTCTATGGGTTTCCCATCAATATCCAACTCAATTATTTCGTAGCCCAATTTTTCCAAGCCTGGTAATATCTTCTGTTTATCACCTACTACTAATATATTCATCTTATCGGTAGTAATCCATTTCTTTGCCAGCCTGTCTACTTCTGCTTTTGTAAGACCGGAAAGGATTTTATTCTGCTGATCTACATAATCTGATGATAGATTATAATCCAATATTCTTCCAATAAATCCTGCTTTTTGAAAACCAGTTTCATAGCGCAATGCGTCTTGCTGACCCACCGCATTTTTAACAAAAGTGAGCTCTTCCTCTGTAATACCTTTTTCTACGTAGTTCACTAACTCCTTAAGGATTTCTGACATAGCACTATCTGTAGCATTGGCTCTGATGCCCGAGCTAAATTCAAAATCGCCTGTCTGCTTTCCACCTGAAAAAAGCTCCTTGCTCCATATGTCCAACCTTTGTCTTCTCTCAAGTTTAGGTTAAGGCGACTATTAAATGCTCCTCCTAAAATATAATTCATCAAACCTGCTTTATAATACTCTCCGGTAGCATCATATTTTAATCCGGTAGGATAACCTACTCTGAATTCCGTTTGAGCAGCATTATTCACATTCACCAGATAAATTTTCGTTTTCTCAATAGATGGCGGCGTTTTTATAACACCTATATCCACTTTTTTATTAGGCAAATTATTTAGGAAAGAAAGCTTGGGTAATATTTCTTCTTTGCTCAAGTCGCCTACTACTACTACCTGTGTGCCTTGTGACGTAATGTAATTGTCATAGTAAGCCTGTATATCCTCTAGCGTAAAAGCCTTTACTGTTTCTTCTGTTCCCGACTCTGATACACCCAAAATATTAGTGGCACCATAGTTAACCTTTGCAAATACATCATCTGCTACAGAAGCAGGTTGTGTTTTAGCCATTTTAAAG
>CAZPPM010000141.1:0-8192 GCA_964588445.1 uncultured Citrobacter sp. | reverse complement strand
TATGGTAAAAAGACGAATCACTAATAATTACGTATTATTTTCTGATCATTGCCCGTATAGGATTGTAGGACGATTTGCTCTCCATCAAACGCTGCATAGGTATTAAATGTTATCCAGTCGCCCAAGTTTATATAGCGGCTATTAGCCTCCAGTTTGAAATCAATGGGTAAGTGGCGATGCCCAAATATGAAATAATCAATAGGTTTCTTTGTCAATACTTCTTTACAATAAATGATTAGCCACTCTTTATCTTCTCCCAAAAAGGTTTCTTCGCTGCTGCCGGTTTGTGCTCGGCTTCTACGACTCATATAGTTGGCAATACCCATACCTACAACGGGAGGAAGGATGCCAAACAACCATTTGCACACAGGATTACGGAAAACTTTTTTTAAACGTTTATACCCATGATCTCCTGGCCCTAACCCATCCCCATGTCCTATTAATAACTTTTTTCCATTTCTTTCAAACTCTTTGGGCTCATAGTAAACAGGGATGTTTAATTCTGTTTCAAAATAATCCCGCATCCACATATCATGGTTGCCAACAAAAAAATGTAGTGGAATACCTGCATCGGTGAGCTCGGCCAGCTTGCCCAGCAATCGCACTGATCCTTTGGGAACTACTTTACGGTACTCGTACCAAAAGTCAAACATATCGCCTACGATAAATATCTCGGCGGCGGTATCTTTTATTTCATCCAGAAATTGTATGATCAGCTTTTCTCTTTCAAGACTTGCCGCGTGAGTAGGCGCACCCAGGTGAAAGTCTGATAGAAAATATATTTTTTTGGAAGATGCCATTAGGATGTAGCAACAACGAAGTGGCTATAGTATTTATTTTCTTCTTAGGTAATCCAATATATCTCCAGATGGAATAGAAGGGCTTCCTGCTACATCGCCAGTGTACCAATATACCCAGGCTTTTACAACGGTATCATTGACGAGTACATCTGTTAATTCTCTTTTATACAATGCTGTTTCTCCCTGTTCGGTTGTTACGCCTTCATAATCGTCTAATTGTGCAAAGGCCCAATCAAATTCATCGGGCGATTTGATGGTGTACAGTTCACCAACAATAAAGTGTTTGCCGGAGGTAGAAGGTATAGCTGCAGGATATTCACCAAGATCATATAACTCTCCGGGTATTTTACCATTGCCTACCAATTGAAAGTATCGGCTGATATACTCATAAGCCGGGCTTTGAAACCCACTGCGTAAAGAACCGTAAACGAATAAGGAATGGATCATGGTATAACTTGAGTTAATGAGCAATCTTTTTACACTTCTACCAGCAGCACATATACTTCTTTGGGGCCATGTACACCCACTACCAGTGTCTTTTCAATATCAGCCGTTCGGCTGGGACCTGTGGCAAAGGTAATCAACGATGGTAGATGGCTACCATATTTGTTTTTCACTAATTGCAAAGCATCTTTCACATCATAGACTAATTGTGTAGTAGTAGCAATGCAAATATGTATAGGGGCATACACACTGGTAGTGCGGCCACTAAGCTGTGCAGAGCTTAATACAATAGATCCTGTTCTGGCTACAAGCGATTCACATCCTGTAATAGATACATCGCAGTTGGCTAAATCGCTTTTAGTCAAATTATTTTTGAAAGTAAAAGTAGCAGGTAAGAGAGAGTCTTCCAGACAAAATATTTTTTCCCAACCCATTCCGTGAATGAGGCTATTGAGCTGTATGGCAAGTTCCTCTTCATTAGCACAATAGATAAATCTTCCTTGTAACTTGGAAAACTGCTCGGCAAACTCGATAGCGGGTTCCTGTGCTGCTTTTTCAAAAACGGTTTCCTGTCCTTCGCTTTTGGGAAAAGGAATAGGCGTTGAATGACTCAACGCCTGCCTTATTTTTTTTAAAATATTTTCTTTTGATGCAGATACGCTCATACAAAAAGAAGTAATGTTGATTGCTCCGCTAGTAGCTTAGTTGTTCAACGAATTATTAGTTACATCACTATCGTAAGGAGGTACACCGGCTGATATTTCACCAGTAGTGCTGCTTTCTGTTCCTTCTTCCACCTCTAATGCTTTTTTCTCTTCAAAAGGACGTTTGCCTATCAATGCTTCTACATCACTTTGGAACAATACTTCCTTTTCTAACAGTTCTTCTGCTAATATGCGTACTTGTTCCTTTTTCTCTGTCAATAGAGATTTTGTTCTTTCGTAAGCATCATCAATCAACTTTCTTACTTCTTCGTCTATCAGCTTAGAGGTTTCTTCGGAATAAGGCTTTGTAAAGCTGGTTTCCTGCTGCGGGTCATAAAAACTCACATTCCCTACTTTTTCGTTCATACCGTACACGGTTACCATTGCGTAAGCCATGCGGGTAATTTGCTGCAAGTCATTCTGAGCGCCGGTAGATATTTTACCAAAGAATATTTCTTCGCTGGCACGTCCACCCAGTGTCATGCATATCTGATCGCCAAGTTGATCTGTATTATAAAGATATTGCTCCTTAGGTGTGTACTGTGCGTAACCCAGTGCGGCCGTACCGCGGGGAACAATAGTAACCTTTAATAAAGGATAAGCATGTTCTAAAAACCATCCGCAAATAGCGTGTCCCGCTTCGTGATAAGCGATAATGCGTTTTTCATGCGGTGCAATAATTTTATTTTTCTTTTCCAAGCCACCAATTACCCTGTCTACTGCATCCTGGAAGTCCTGCATATCTACCGCATCTTTTCCTTTACGGGCAGCAATAAGTGCAGCTTCGTTACACACATTGGCAATGTCGGCACCGGCAAATCCAGGTGTTTGTTCTGCCAGCTTATGAATATCCAATGATTCGGAAATTTTAATCGGCTTTAAGTGTACTTTAAAAATATCTTCACGGCCTTTTACATCTGGCTTGTCAATACTTATTTGACGGTCAAAACGACCTGGCCTTAATAAGGCGCTATCCAATACATCCGGCCTGTTGGTAGCTGCTAAAACGATAATCCCGGTATCTGTTCCAAAGCCGTCCATTTCCACAAGCATCTGGTTCAATGTACTTTCCCGTTCATCGTTACTCATCATCACATTTTTCCCTCTGGCTCTACCTATGGCATCTATCTCATCAATAAAGATGATACAAGGGGCTTTTTCACGAGCTTGCTTAAATAAGTCTCTTACTCGACTAGCACCTACACCTACAAACATTTCTACGAAATCAGAACCGCTTAAACTAAAGAAAGGTACCTGCGCTTCTCCTGCCATTGCTTTTGCCAGCAATGTTTTACCAGTACCGGGGGGGCCTACCAGCAATGCTCCTTTAGGAATCTTACCGCCTAGCGAAGTATATTTCTTGGGGTTTTTGAGGAAGTCTACAATTTCCATTACCTCTACTTTCGCTTCATCTAGTCCGGCTACATCGGCAAACGTGATGTTTACTTTAGTTCCTTTATCAAAAAGTGTGGCTTTAGATTTTCCTATATTGAAAATACCACCAGGGCCTGCGCCACCACCTCCACCGCCGCTCATTTTTCTCATCATGAGAATAAAAATGGCTGCTAACAATAAAAAAGGTAGTAGGAAAGAAATGGTTTTTCCAAACCAGTCACTCTCTGTTTCTACTTTTCCTACATCTTTAATACCGGTGTTTTCAGAGTAAAATTGGCGCATATCATCTTTAAAGGAGTCGCCTGATACAATTTTGAAGCTCATTTGAGGGCCATCTCCTGATACGCCTTTACCCTTGAGTTGTTCTTTGTACTTGGAAAGTGCTTCTTTTTTAAGATAAACTTTTACAATGTTGCGATTGGAGATTACCTCATATTTTTCAACATCGCCGGTTTTCAATACCGACAGGAAAAAGTCCTGATCGATAGGAGCCGAGCTTCCGCCCAATCCTCCGGAAATATTGAAGCCGATTAAAACAGCAAAAATGAGGGCATACACCCAGTAAATATTGAATTTGGGCCCTTTTTTCTGCCCCGGATCTTCTCCGTTGGGCTTGCCCGGTCCTCTTGTTTTTCTTTCTTTTTTATTGTAGGATGGTTGTTCCTGCGACATAAGTTCTATTTGTTTATTCCTTCTTGTTTATTAGATATAATGATGAGGTGCCGAAAAGGTTCATTTCTGCGCCTATTTAACATATTAGGAAGCATGTTTTTCTGCAACAGCGTCACTCCACATTTCTTCGAGCTTATAAAAGTTTCGATTCTCGGGCAACATAACATGTATAACAACATTTACATAATCTATCAGCACCCACTGCAATGCCTGAAAACCTTCATGATGGTAAGGTTTTTCATCACAGGCTTCCTGTACCCTGTATTCTATATTTTCTCCGATAGCCCTTATCTGTGGCTGGTTACTGGCTTCACAAACAATGAAGAAATCAGCCACAGCTTCATTAATCTTTCGAAGATCAAGTGACACAATATTTTCACCTTTTTTTTCCTGTATGGCGGCAATAATTGTCTTAATGATTTTTGAGCGCTGTGTTAACCGGGTTGTAGTCTTCTTTTTTCGGGCAGCCAATAATGCAAGTTGTTCCAATAATGAAATATTTTTGTTTATATATTTAAGTATCAATTCTCTTTGATACTATTTTTCATAGCCTGATTTAGCTGCGAAAAGCGACTTCAAACTGTGAAAGATGTTATTTTGCCAAAAATAGCAATTAATTGCCAGAACAACCCTTACATCGTCCACTGGGAAAGCCTTTAATACAGCTTGAGACAGTTGATAGTACCAATAACTATGCCCTTGCTTTATTACATGAAGGAATGGCACATCACGGCATGGCTATTCTTGCCCAGGAGCAGTTGGCCGGGAAAGGGCAACGGGGCAAAAACTGGACAGCTCGTAAGGGTGATGGGCTTCTTTTGTCTGTAGTAATCAATCCTTACCCGCTTTTGCCTATACAGCAATTCCAGTTAAGTGCCTGTGTAGCTGTTGCAGCACATGCTTTTTATGCAAAATATGCGGGTAGTGGTACAAGAATAAAGTGGCCCAATGATATTTATTGGCAAGACAGAAAGGCAGGTGGAATACTTATTGAGAATATCATTGGCCAGCAGGAAGTAGTCACCAATTCCTCTTCTTGGAAATGGGCGGTGGCGGGGATAGGGCTAAACCTCAATCAGCCGCATTTTCCTGAGGATATGAATAGGGCTGTATCGCTTTTGCAAATCACCGGGCGGGAGCAAAATCCCATTGCGCTGGCGACTGAGCTTTGTGAAGTATTAAGCGACAGGTTGGATGAGCTGCTAACAAAGGGGTTTGAAGCTATTTACCAGTATTATTTAGCTTACTTATACAAGAAAAATGAGAAAGTAAGGTTGAAAAAAGGCAGCCGTGTTTTTGAAGCAGTGATAAAAGCCGTAACACCCAGTGGCCAACTGCTTGTGGAAACCGGTATGGAAGAATTCTTTAACTGGGGAGAAGTGGAGTGGGGGGTGAATACTTCATCATAAGAAGTATTGCTAAAGAATACAACTATACTTCGTTTGATGCCGTCAGAATTTCTTCTGCATGCATTTTACTTTTTGGCTTTTTGAATATCTTTTGGATAATACCTTTTTCATTTATGATGAATGTGGTTCGTACTACGCCCATGTATTCGTGGCCAAATAGTTTCTTTTTGCTCCACACGCCATATTTGGAAAGAATGGTTTGTGAAGTATCTGCCAGTAAAGGGAAGGGCAGGCTATGTTTTTGCTCAAATTTCTTTTGTTTCTCCTGTCCATCGGGGCTTACACCTATTATTGCAAACCCTTTCTTTTGCAATAGGGCAAAATTGTCTCGCAGATTGCAGGCTTCCACCGTGCAGGTAGGTGTACTTGCCTGCGGGTAGAAAAATAAAATTAGTTTTTGGCCTTTGTATTGTGCCAATGAAACTTTTTCTCCATTTTGATCTTTCCCTGAAAAAGCGGGTGCTTTATCTCCTTCGTTTAGTGTAATCATGTTCTTACTTCTTCTTGGTTGCGGGTTTTTTAGCTGTTGTTTTTGTTTTTACCGGTGCTTTCTTTTTTACGGGCGGAGTGTAGGGGTTTCGTTTGAACCACCAGCTTTTTTCTGTTCGGTTGCCAACAATATCCGTTACAATTACTTTTAAATGATGAACGCCGTAAGGAACTCTTTCATCAAACTCATATATCCAATTTCTTCCTTTATCATTTGTAAAGAGTAACCACTGGTCATTCAATTCTGCCCGAAAACTTTTAACCCCAAAATTATCCGTGGGCGTAAACACAATTTTTGTAGCGGCGCTTAGATTTACGGTGTCGCCTTTTCCTAATTCATTTACGGCGGGAGGCACAACATCTGCATAGGCCTGAAAATTGCCAAAGTCACCAAACGTAGACGTAATCCATTGATTATCCCATTCTGCTTTACGCACCGTACGACTACCTTTAAAAGTCCTTGTCATAACCAGCTTGTCTTGCCATTCTAGTGGCAGCACTGCTTTGTTAGATTTTAAGCGAACGGTAAAGTTGCCATGTACGGGTATAGAGGGATCATTGAGCCGGTGTTCGTCTGTAAGTGTATATGTGCCACTTAGCGGCTGCTTGTAATAAGTAATAGCTACTGTATCGTAGAAAGCTGCTTGTGGAAAGGAGAAAAGCGCCTCTTTTTCCTGCAGGGTATTTTCGTGGTCGGGGAGAAAAGTTGCTTTTGACTCAGTGACTGATGCTTCCTGAGTCAATTTTTCGTCCAATTGTAGTTTTGTTTCTACAATACTTTTGTTGCCGTATGCATCAGCCACTTCAATGCGTATAGTATGTACAAGAGTATCATTGAGGTGAATAATACCATCAGCGTTTGAAGGATAATAAATGCCACTTCTGTCTCCCGGTAGCTGTGCCACATGTTGCAAAAATGGTCCGCCATTAAACTTGTAGCGATAATCAATATGCGCATTCATGTAAGCTGTTTGATAATAATCAATGCTATCCAGCTTGAACTGAAACAAAGGCGTATTATCCAAAAACAAAGCGGCGCTGTAAATACCATCTTGGTTGGCAGAGCCGGTAATTTGATCATAAGCTTGTATAGCCAGGCTTATTTTGCGATGCCCGGTTTTTATCACTTTGTCGCCGGGGATCAAAAATTTATCGTTTATTTTTCTCAGAGTAAAAAGTAACGGTGAGCCGGCGTAAATGCTTTTTGTTCGATCATAAAGACCCAGTTTTAATATGGTGGGTTTTACATTGTCTTTTAGCGGCATGCCAAACAACAAAGGGTTCAGGCATTCATCCGTATTACTATTTCTTATTTCAAAATGAACATGCGGTCCTTGGGAGCTACCAGTTGTACCGCTGAAAGCGATAAACTGACCCTTATTAACTGGAAATTGAGCGGACCCCAAAGAAATATCCTGTTCCCAGCTTTCTTCCTCGTGCTGCTTATCTCGAATGAATTTCTCTATGGCTGGTGCGAAATCATTGAGGTGTGCATAGAGCGTAGAAAAGCCATTAGGATGCGTGATAACTAAAAAGCGGCCAAATCCTGTAGCTTTTACGCCAATACGACTAATGTAGCCCTCTGCAGCAGCATATACATTTTGATTTACCCTTTGAGCCGTACGAATATCAAGTCCCATGTGCCAGTGACTACTGCGCAGTTCGCCCAGGTTAGCAACAATTTCAGGAGCCAGATTTAGCGGCCAACGAAAGTAGCCTTGAGGATAATTATTTTTTTGTGCAAAAGGAGTGGTAGTAAAAACAAAAATCAATACCAATACAATAGAAAAACGAAACATTTTGCAAATGTAGTGGTAACAATTTTTTAATAATGTAAAAACGGTGATTTTCTTGTTGATAGATGAACTTAAAATGCCTACTCCTGTTAATAATACATTAATTGTAATATCCTCGATAAAATATGTAATAACGAAACAAAGTATGGCATGAATTTTTGACTAAGAGCGATTATTCTGGAAACGAATTAAATTGGAAAAACATGAAGAAGATTTTTTACACCACTGCAGGAAGTATGATAGTAATTGCTGGTTTATTTATTGGAATGGTAAAAGGGCAGGAGGTGCGCCAGAAATGGGTGACCAAAAAGAAAAATCGCCAGGAAGAGAAAAAAATGGCGCAGGTAATGCCGGAGGCCAAAGAGGTGGAATTGGACGACTTTGAAGTGGCTGCTTTTCACAGTTAATAAAATACTCAAATATTTAACGGGCAATCCCGCAAAAAAGGTTGGATTGCCCTACATTTGCACCCCGGGAAATCTC
>CAZPPM010000140.1:0-8332 GCA_964588445.1 uncultured Citrobacter sp. | reverse complement strand
GTGTCGGCTTGTTCGGAATCGGTCTTGAAGCCTATTGGCCCCAGTTCCAAGGGCTCAAAAGCCGGCTCGAAGGCTACCTTTCCAGGGTGGCTGGGAAACTTGCCCGGCCCGGCGTGGCAGTTGTCAATCTCGGCCTGATCGACAACGCCGATCGGGCCTTCACCGCCGGCCGTGAATTTCGCCAACAGGACGTCGACCTCATCGTCCTCCATGTAACCACCTACGCGCTGTCCTCGACGGTGCTCCCAGTCGTGCTGCGGGCGAAGGTCCCGGTCATAATCCTCAATCTCGCCCCCTCGGCCGCGATCGATTATGCGGCTTTCAACCAGCAGAGCGACCGCACTCGGATGACGGGCGACTGGCTGGCGTATTGCACAGCGTGCCCGGTTCCGGAGATCGCCAACGTGTTCAAGCGCGCCGGTGTGCGCTTCCATGAAATCACCGGCATGCTCGATGACGATCCTGCCTGCTGGAGCGAGGTCGATGCCTGGATCGAGGCCGCGCGTGTAGCGGCGGGGATGCAAGGGAATCGGCTGGGCCTGATGGGCCACTACTATGGTGGCATGCTCGATATCTATTCCGACCTCACGCTCCAGTGCGCGACCTTCGGCACGCACATCGAGATGATCGAGGTGGACGAACTCAGCGCCCGACGCCGCGAGGTCACAGCGGCGGACCTGGCGGAGCGATTGGACGAGTTTGGCCGGGTTTTCGATGTGCAGGCCGACTGTTCGTCCGAAGCCCTGGCCGAAGCGGCCCGCACTTCAGTCGCGCTCGATGCCCTCGTGAGCGACCATCGTCTCGGGTCGATGGCGTATTATTACATGGGCTCCGGTGTTGCGGAGAACGAAACCACGCTCGGGTCCATCATCCTTGGCACTTCGCTGCTCACTGCCCGCGGGGTGCCGGTCGCCGGCGAATACGAGGTGAAGAACGCCCAAGCGATGAAGATCCTCGATCTGTTCGGCGCCGGCGGCTCGTTCACCGAGTACTACGCGATAGATTATAAGGACGACATCGTGCTGATGGGGCACGATGGACCAGGACACGTGGCCATCGCCGAAGGCAGGACCAAGGTTCGACCGCTGAGCGTATACCACGGCAAGGTGGGACGCGGCGTATCGGTGGAAATGGCGGTCAGGCATGGCCCGGTCACGCTCCTTTCCGTGATCGAAACCGCAGCCGGTCGGCTGGCGCTTCTCTGCGCCGAAGCCGAGTCGGTCGCCGGTCCCATCTTGGAGATTGGCAACACCAACAGCCGCTATCGCTTTGCGTGCGGTGCGCGCGATTTTGTCACCCGCTGGAACGCCCACGGTCCCGCCCATCATTGCGCCGTCGGCGTCGGCCATATCGCAGGACATATCGCCAAGCTCGGCGCCCTGCTCGGAATCGAGACCATCCAGGTTTGTTGATGGCTTTCTTCACCGCCCATGACATCCCATCCTTTCATCGGGGTTGCTTTTCACTGGCTCGGAGGCCTGGCCGCCGGCAGTTTTTATGTTGCCTATCGCGGCGTGAGACACTGGTCGTGGGAAACCTATTGGCTGATCGGCGGTGCCTTTAGCTGGCTGATCGCCCCTTGGGCCCTCGGGCTGGTTCTGACCAACAATTTGCTCGGCGTGCTCGCGCAGACGCCGGGTCCCGCGCTATTCTGGACCTGGTTCTTCGGTTTCCTGTGGGGGGTTGGCGGGCTCACGTTCGGACTCGCCATGCGTTATCTCGGGATGTCGCTCGGTTACGGCGTGGCTCTCGGCATCTGCGCCGTCTGCGGGACGCTGATTCCGCCGGTCTTCAAGGGGGCGTTCACGGTGATCGCGGCCAGCACCGCCGGTCGCGTCACTCTGCTCGGCATCGGCGTTTGTGTGGCGGGCATCGTTGTCATCTCGCTGGCTGGCTTGAGCAAGGAACGGGAAATGTCCGCGGAGAAAAAAAGAGCGGCAGTAAAGGAGTTCAGTTTCAAAAAGGGCCTGGTCGTCGCGCTCTTTTGCGGCGTGCTGAGCGCTTGCATGGCGTTCGCGCTCGACGCCGCGGCGCCAATCGCCGAGCTTTCCGCCGCCGCGGGCACTCCGGCGCTTTGGACTGGCCTGCCCAAGCTGGTCATCGTGCTACTCGGCGGCTTTACGAGCAACGCCGTGTGGTGCGTGGCGCTCAACGTTCGCAACCGCACTACGGCGGAATACCTGGCTCCGCGGACACGTGGAGGTGAGGCGGTGCCGTTCCTGGCCAATCTGGGCTTCTGCGCCCTGGCGGGTCTGACCTGGTACCTCCAGTTCTTCTTTTATACCATGGGCGAAACGCAGATGGGCCGGTTCGGCTTCTCATCTTGGACGTTGCACATGGCCAGCATCATCATCTTTAGCACGCTTTGGGGCGTCGCTCTCAGGGAATGGCGCGGCACCAGCCGCCGGACGCACGGGTTCGTCGCCGGCGGCGCCGCGATCCTGATCATCTCCACCATCGTGGTGGGCATCGGAAACTTTCTCGCCCTCGCGCAATGAGCCACAACGCCCCCCGTAAACCCTCCTTTCGTCGCTTCTCCATTCGCGGATCCGAAGCAAGCCCTGGCGAGCCGCCGACGGGCGCTACTGTAACTTCGGCTCAGCCGTCGATTCCGGCCCGATCGTTCGCGGATACTTTAGGCTGATCACCCGTTCGAGGATCAATTCAAACCCCACCCCACAACGTAATGAAAACCAAAACAATCAAGCTCAGCGTTGGACTTATACTATCCACTACCCTTGGCGTGTCGCAATCGCAGGGTCAAGTTGCCCCGAAGGAACCGGACGCGGAGGACGAGACGATCGTCCTGTCACCGTTCGTCGTCAACGCGGAAGAGGACACGGGCTACCAAGCCACGAGCGTGCTGTCAGGCTCCCGCCTAAGAACGCCCTTGAGCGAAATCGCCGCGCCGATCTCGGTGATCACCTCCGATTTCATGCGCGATACGAATTCGACGACCCTCCGGGACCTGCTTGTCTACACGACGAACACCGAGGTTGGCGGCTTCGACGGAAACTACTCCGGGGTCGATAAATCCTCGAATTTTTCGCAGAGCATATCGTTGCTCAGCAACGCGAATGGGCCGACCCGCGTCAGGGGATTGAGCAGTGCCGACCTCACGCGCAGCTTTTTTCCTACGCTCGTGCCCCTGGACGGGTATAATACGGAGAGGATCGAAATCTCCCGCGGCGCCAACGCCATGCTGTTCGGCCTCGGCAGCCCCGCCGGCATCATCAACGCAAACCTCAAGACGCCGTCCCTCACACGGGACCGCTACATGTTTACCACCTCAGTGGGGCGGTTCGGATCGTTCAGAAATCTCGTGGATATCGACGAGAGCCTGTTCAAGGACCAACTGGGCGTGCGGATCATGCTTTTGGATGACGATAAAAAATATAAACAGAAGTTTACCTTTAATCACGACCGCCGCCTTTTTGTTGCGGCGAAATGGGCATCTCGAAAGATTGGTCGGACCGAAATCAACGTCGATTTCGAGCGCGGTCTTATCGACTCGAGCCGGCCGAGGCCCACTCCGCCAGTGGACCGACTCAGTGCGTGGTACGACCCGAACGTGCTGAATAAAATCACGAAGAATCCCGGCAACGGAGATGCCGACGTTGCCGATCCCGTCATCACCGCCCATCTCGACACCGCCGGTCGCTGGTTCAACCGGCAGGCGGCTGTGTGGGCAGACCCGAATTCATCGATCCAGGGAGGACCCGGCCTGCCCGAAACGATGCCCGGCACGGGTGGTGTGGATCCGTTTCAGGTCTGGTCGGCGGTGGCGAACTACGCCTCGGCGGCGAACAGTCCGCTCCACTTTCTGAACCGGAACTTCGGCCTGCCAACCGGCGTGGCGCTCAACGGCCTCTGGAAGAACCAAGAGATATTGGATTCCTCGGTGTTCGATTTCTACAATTACAATCTGGAAGGACCGAACAAGGGCGTGTGGGACGATTTCGATGCCCTGAACATCAATCTGCGACAGACATTCTGGAGCGATTCGGTGGGTTTCGAGCTGGCGCACAATCGGGAGGAGTCCGACCAGACACGCTTCAATCAGATTCTGCACGACGAATATGGAGTCATGATCGACATGATAACTCATCTGTTCGATGGCTCTCCCAATCCGAACTTCGGCCGGCCCTACTTTGTCGGCGAGGCGGCAGGGGGCACATCGGCAGCCGAGCGAAGGGGCGACCGAGCAACGGCGTATGCCGAATTCGATTTCAAACGATTCACCCGTCCGGAAGGCGCGATCAGCCGAATCTTCGGCAGGCACGTCCTCACCGGCACCTACTCCAAGCTGGAGAGTAGTTCCTTCGCGACTGGCTTTTCCGGTTACGGATACACCCTGGATCAGAATCAATATGCCGACGACCCGAACGCCACCGGCTACCCCTTCTGGGCGGGGATGCATTATCTCGGTGACAGAATCGATCATCTCAACTCGCCGCAGGGGGCACATATTCGTGGCGTTGTGACGGAACGGGTTCCCAAGACAACCGCGCAGGCGCTTATCTATGATCGCCGCGTCGACCAATGGGTCAACGCGCCGGTCACGACGATCGACTGGCAGAACAATCGGGACTTGCTTTATACGTCCGCGAGCAAGAGCCGGAACGAGGCGAAGAGTCTGTCGCTTACCTGGCAGAGCACCATTTTGGATGGGACGGTTTCAGGAATCGTCGGCTGGAGAAGGGACACCTTCAAGAGCTTCAGTCCTGGCGCCCTCCAAAGGGCTCCCATTACGAACGAGGTGCTGCCGTTTGACCCCGCCTGGACATACAACCCGACGCCATCCGTGGAGGCGGAGGGCAGTTCGCGGAGCTGGGGGGTCGTCGTTCACACTCCGCGGTTCATCAAAAAATACTATCCGCGGGGCCTGGACATCAACCTTGCCTATAATGAAGGGAGCAACTTCCGCCCGTCCGCCACCACCGCGAATGCCTATGGCGAAGCGTTCCCCTCGCCATCGGGCGAGAGCGAGGACATGAGCGCGATCGTTTCGGCGTTCGATGGCAAGCTCGTCTTGCGGGTCACGAAGTATGAGACAAGCCAGTTGAACGACCGTTCCACCTTTATGGTGCCGTTTTGGATCGGCAATGGGATCATCCGGGGAATGAACGGTCTGAGAACCACACCCGTGCACGAGGCAATCATCAACAAATGGTTCGGATTTGAACCGGGCGATCCCAACTACCTTCCCCTGCGTGCCAGCCTGAGCAACCCCGCGCAGCAGAACAACGTCGTCCCTCCGCTCACGGCGGCGGAGGTTGCGGCTCGCAATCTCTGGTTCTCCCAACGGACCCGTGAGGAGTGGCTGCGGCCCGTGGATCCGAAGCTCGCCGAGACCTGGAGCTTCGTGCAAAATGCCGCGGGAACATGGAGTGCGACAACGCCGGCGAATGTCGGCAATGTCGCGGACACGGTGTCCAAGGGGCTTGAGTTCGAACTCACCTATAATCCGACAAAAACGTGGCGCATATTCGCCACCGTTGCCCAACAGGAGGCGAGCAGGGCAGGTCTTGGCGCGGACTTTGCCGACTTCGTCGAAAGAAACAAGGGCATCTGGCTGGACGGGAACCGCATCATGGCGACACGGACAATCGAGATGGATGGCTTCGAGGACATCACGCACTTCAACGGTTTCGGCGCCAACATGGTCGGGCTGACCACCGTCAACAACCTCTACGTGCCCTACCTGATCGCGCTTTCCGCCGACGGCGCTCCCGTCGACGAACTGCGCGAGTGGCGGGCGAATGTGGTGACCAATTATACATTTGCCAGCGGCCGTTTCAAGGGGTTTAGCATCGGCGGGGCGGCTCGCTGGCAGAGCAGATCGGCCATTGGATTCCCGGCAATTTACGAGCCGGAGGCCGATCTCTATATATCGGACGTGAGAAATCCCTTCTATGCGGATGCGGAGCTCGATGTGGATCTTACGGTGAGTTACACCCGGAAAATTGTCCGCGACAAGGTGGATTGGACGATTCAACTGAATGTCAGGGATATATTCGGAAGCGACGCGCTTATCCCCATTCAGGCGCAGCCGGATGGCAGCATAGCGTCCGCCCGGATTCCCCAGGCAAACCTCTGGACGATCACGAATTCCTTCGCCTACTAAGGAGTCGCGTCAAAATAAGTTGACTGATTTCTGCGGGTTGCGGACAGGTGATATCATATCAAATACAGTTCAGGTTAATTTGTCGCGGTGCCTAAGCCGCATCCATGCGCTGAAAAAACACCCATGACTTTTGCTCCCAATCTTGCTTCCACTCGACGCAGATTTCTGAAAGCAGCAGCCTGTCTTTGTGGATTACCTCTTATCAGGTCCGCTTCCGCTTCATGGAGGGGAGAGCCGCATGGTTCTCCCCCGGGGGATCTGAAATTCCGGTTTATCTTCGCCAACGATCTTCATATGACGGTTCCCTTCGACAAGCCCGGGGTCTATACCGGCGGCAATCTGCGGGGAAACTGGTTGATCGATGAACTGCTCCGGGGAGGATTGGGAGATCCAGACTTCGTGCTCTTTGGCGGCGACATGGTCCATGGCGCAAAGCTGGAGAGCCTGGATGCGGAACTGCCTGCATTTAAGAGCCTTGCCGCCCGACTGTCCTGCAAGACCTTCCCTTCGGTCGGCAATCACGAGAATATGTCCGCGGAGGCGGACCCGGTTTACGAAGGGATCTATTGGAACACCTATGGCAGGGATCGTGCGCAATACACTTTTGAACATAAAGGCATTTTGTTTGTGGTGCTCAATAACAGCGGGGATCCCCCGCACGGGGCCCGCAAGGAAATCCAGGAGGACATTCGTCGGCAGCGACTCCGGTTCCTGGAGGGTGTCCTGTCCTCCAGACCCGGAATCCCGAAGATCATCGTCTGTCACATACCCCTCGTCCCCGTACGGGAGGCCAAGGTGCTCGAGAAGAGCTTCGGATTCGCGAGTTGGATGGCGCATGATGATCTACTGGTACAGATGCTCGAGAAACACCGGGATAGTGTGCTGGCCGTGCTTTCAGGGCATCTGCATCTAACCGGCGTTGTCAGCAAGAATGGCATCGCGCATATTGTGCCCTCGGGGTTGGCCAGTTTCCCCCACGACATAGCCGTCTTCGACGTTTTCACCGACTATATCGATGTTCGCATGGTCTCCGCTCCGAAGGAACTGGCCAAACCTGACGAGTCAGACATTCACGGTATGCGTCGACATAAGGTCGACTATATCGACAGCGATCACCCAACACACGAGCTGTATTGTAGGGGGAACGATTCTGAACGAAGGTTCGAGATTCCCTTGGCTTCGGGTGTCACGAATACGTTTACCTACTGAATCAGCGCTCTCCGCCTCCACGCCCAAGCAGGACACCCCTCAACGCAACCCACTTGGAAGATGCATTACCGTGGAAGAACAACACCGGCGCCATTGGCGCGTTGCGGCCGGCTGGCGCTGATCGCGGCGATCGCTCATTTCGGCTGGCTCCTTGGCGTGGCGGCGGAGGCCTCGTTCCCAGGGATGAAGCCCGGGGATAGGCCTTTCGTGCGCGAGATCGGGACCGGTTACCTGCTGAACTACTCCTTCATGTCGCCCCGGCCCTACTGCTGGACCGCGGAGGATTGTTACCTTTCGGGCTGGCAGGTAGACGGAAGCGGCGGACATTTCGAGTTCAGTCCGACCGGCGACTATCCTGAGGACTTCGGGTTTCATCTCGATTGGTTCAAGCTGGTGGACACCAGCCCCGCCGACGCGCTCATCTTGCGGCACCAGGTCGCCCGGCAGGTGGAGGGAGAACTCACGCTGGAGTTCCGTTTCAGGTTGCCTGCACCGATGGCCGGCGCCCGCTGGCAGTTGCGCGACTTGCAGGACACGGGGGTGAGCCTCGAGATCGCCGACGGGAATCTTTGCTATGAACAGGCTGGCGGCCAGATGACGGTCCTTCAGCCCATCGAGGTGGATCGCGAGTATGGGGTCAGGCTCATCGCCGATCTGGACGCCAAGAAGGCCGTGGTTTTCGTGGACGGCCAGTTGCGGGCGAAGGAACTTCCGTTCCTGAAGCCGGTCGACGCCGTCGACTACGTCCTCGTCAAGACCGGAGATGCGGCCACGGGGGAGATGTACCTCGCGCCGGTCAACTTATTCAAGGGCTACCATGTCAATGAAACCTTCGTGAGCGGCGGGGCCGGTTCTCTCCCGAGCGATTGGGACGGCGTCGCGGGACCGGCAGTCGTGGATCAGTTCGAGTGCGGCAACAAGCCGGACATCTACAGCCTCAGGCTTTCCGGCGGAAGCGACATGGCCGCGAAGGTGACCAAGAAATTTGTGCCGCTG
>CAZPPM010000139.1:5648-8341 GCA_964588445.1 uncultured Citrobacter sp. | reverse complement strand
GCTTTCCGGCGGAAGCGACATGGCCGCGAAGGTGACCAAGAAATTTGTGCCGCTGCCGGAGAAGACGGTGTGGGAGTATCGATTCTTGCTGCCGGCGAAGATCGATGGCGTGTGGGCCGAACTGGGATCCGGAACGAAGGGCGTGGTGCGCCTGATCACCAAGGGGGGAGACCTCTGCTTCGAGGACGGCCGGGGCGGAAGCGCTCCTCTGGTTCGCAACTACCGCGCCAATCTCTGGTACATGATCAGGATGATCATCGATCAGAAAACCGGTGTGGCCGACGTATTGGTCAACGGGAAGCGGATGGACGGTCAGGCGGCTTTCCGTCCTGCCGGCGCGGCGATCGACCGCGTGAGCTTCAGCTCGCCCGGCTTGATGTGGATCGACGACGTGCAGGTGTTCGCCTGGCAGGACTATCCCGCCGACTATGTGCCCGAGCCCCGGCCGGTCACGCCTAAGGACGGCCTGCTGCTGGGCGTCCAAAGCTGCAACCTCTGGCAGGAAGGACGCGCCTATGCCGGGTGGGATTATATTTATCCTTACCGCGATCAACGTGAGCCCTACCTGGGATGGTATGACGAGGGTAATCCCGAAGTGACCGATTGGGAGACGAAATGGAAACTCGAGCACGGGATCGGTTTTGAGCAGCACTGCTGGTATCGGCCCAACAATGCGGTCAACCGGCCGATCAAGGACGGGGTCCTCGATCATGGCATCATCAAGGGTCTCTTTAATTCCCGCTACGGCGACCTGACAAAGTTCACGATCATGTACACGAACGATGGCGCCGGGCTGACCAACATCGACGATTTTCTGGACAATATAATTCCTTACTGGATCGAGTATTTCTTCAAGGATCCCCGTTATTTGAAAGTGGATGGGAAGCCGGTGCTGTCGGTCTATCAGGCGTCCACCTGGAATCGCATGTTCGGTGGAGCGGAGGGCGGGGCCGCCGCCATGCAAGCGCTGCGTGACGAAGTGGCCAAGGCCGGCTTCCCCGGGATCATAGTGATGATGGAGGAGCGCACAGGCGAACGGGAGGACTTGCGCACGATCAAGAACGCCGGGGCAGACTATTGCTTTTCCTACACCTGGCTCACGTCCGACGAGAAGGTGCAGCGCGCGAAGATGCTGACGGAGCGCGACCAGGCGGCGGCAGTCGGGCTGGGAGTGATTCCCAGCCTGTCTATGGGATGGGATCGCGAGGCGTGGGGCGTTCACGATGGCGGCTGGCTTTCGTTCACGGACTTCAAGTCGCTCGGTTTGTGGACACGAGATGTATACCAAGCGTCGCTGCCGGCGAAGTCGCTTGGCCGGCGTATGGTCCTGCTGGCCAATTGGAACGAGTTCGGCGAGGGGCATTTCCTGCTCCCGAACGTCTCCGGCGGATTCACCTATCTCGACATTCTGCGCGAGGTCTTCTCCACGGCGGAGCCACATCGGGACATCAGGCCGACGGAGCGACAGAAGAGCCGGTTTACGGTGCTATATCCCAGGGACTGATCCCGCGCGCAAAATGAAGACGCTTATATCTTTTCTACTGTTTTGCGTCTGCGCCATTGTGATGAGGGCGGACCTGGTGGATTCGATCTACAGCTCCGGAATGGTGCTGCAGCGGGAGGCGCCGCTGCTTTTCTGCGGTTCTGGCAACCCGGGTGAGATTGTAGTCGCGCGCTTCGCGAGACAGGAAAAGACGACGATCATTTCGCGGGAAGGTCGGTGGGAGGTCCGCCTGGACGCCCAGCCGGCGGGCGGGCCCTATGAATTGTCCGTTCGAAGCGAAGATGAAGCGGTTCGGCTGTCCGATATCTGGATTGGCGACGTCTGGATTGCGTCCGGTCAATCCAACATGGAAATGGCACTGGAAATTGCGGACGGAGGGGTCGAGGACGCGGCGAAGCCGCTGCGGGGCATCTTGCAGCTTTGGAATGTGGACAAGGTCATGGCGGATGTCCCGCGCGACTTGGTCCGGCCGGCCTGGCGGCGCGGCACGGCGGAAGCGGCGCTGGAATTCTCGGCGGCGGGATATTACTTCGGCCGACGGTTGGCGGAGGAGACCGGCGTGCCGATTGGAGTGATCAACGCCTCCTGGGGAGGGACCCCCATCGAAGCCTGGACCCGGAAAACGGTGCTTTCGGGAGATCCCGACTTTGTTCCGATTCTGGAGAGATGGGCGCAGACGTTGAGGATATATCCGGCGGCCAAGGCGCTATGGGATGCCAAGCCGCCCGAGCAGCGCGAAAAGGAATACCGGCTCCGGGCGGCGGAAGCCCGGAGCAAGGGGCTGCCCACCGTCTATCCGGAGTGGCCGCCCCAGGGCCCTGAAAGCCCCCAGGCTCCTTCCGTCCTGTGGAACGGCATGATTCATCCGCTTACGCGTTTGCCCATCAAAGGCGTGATCTGGTATCAAGGGGAAAGCAACACCCCCTACGCCGAGCAATATGCCAAGTTGTTTCCGGCCATGATTCGTGACTGGCGCGCCCAATGGGGTATCGGAGACTTCCCATTTTACTTTGTCCAATTGTGCAACTTCAACGCCTTTCGTGTACAAGTGCCCGAGCCAGTAGAAAGCGCCTGGGCGGAACTGAGAGAGGCACAGGCGCGGACCCGTGATGCCGTTCCGAAAACGGGCATGGCGGTGACGATCGATGTCGGTGAGGAGGACCAGATTCATCCCCGGGACAAGAAAACC
>CAZPPM010000139.1:0-5638 GCA_964588445.1 uncultured Citrobacter sp. | reverse complement strand
CGTCGGTGAACGCCTGGCTCTGCTGGCTTTGAAGGAGGACTACGGGCGGCCACTGATCTGCGGAGGCCCGCGGTATCGCCGGTATCGGACGGTGCCGGGCGGGGTTGAAATCGAGTTCTCCAGCGTGGCCGGAGGCTTGAAGTCACGGGACGCCAGCGGACGGATCAGGGCATTCGCGGTGGCCGCCGCAGATCGCAATTTTGGGTGGGCCGAGGCGGAAATTGTCAGCCCCGTCAAGATTCTGGTGAAGAAGCCGGCTGGATTTGAAGACATCGCCTCGGTCCGATACAACTGGGGCGATACTCCCGATGGGAACCTCTACAACGACGCTGGGCTGCCGGCCGAGCCCTTCCGCACCGACCAATGGCCGGGCATCACCGCGGGGAAAAGATAATGGACCTCACGGACCTTTTCCGCCGCCCAGGGAGCTTTCAACGCAAACCCCGACATCAAGCATCGCCTCCTGATCTTCGCGACCGTCATTCGAATGGGATCTGCTTCACCCCTGCAACAATAGGAATTATCATGAAGACCAAAGCAACACACCACCTGTTCGCGTTTGCCCTTGCGGCCGGCTTCGGCCAACTGGCGCAAGGCGCAGAGCAAACCACCGAGAACCGCCCGGTCACGGTTGCTTGTTACTATTTCGGCCAATACCACCCCAACGACCCGCGGAATGTACAGACAAGAGGAGAGGGCTGGAGCGAATGGGAACTGGTCAAGGCCGCCAAACCCCGGTTCCCCGGGCATCAGCAGCCGAAGGTTCCGTTGTGGGGATATGAGGACGAGTCGGACCCGCAAGTGATGGCAAAGAAGATAGCCGCCGCGGCTGATCACGGCATCGATGCATTCATCTTCGACTGGTATTATTATGAAGACGGCCCGTTCCTGCAGCGCACCGTCGACGAGGGGTTTCTCAAGGCCGCGAACAACCATCGCATCAAGTTCGCATTCATGTGGGCCAACCATGACTGGCAGGGGAATCTCTTCCCCTACCAGAATGGCGCGCCGCGGACAATTCTGTATCCGGGCAGCGTGAGTCCGGAGGCTTTCGACAGGATCTGCGATCACCTCATCAAGGATTATTTCTCGCACCCATCCTACTGGACGGTCGTCGGCAAGCCGTACTTCTCCTTTTACGATCTGCCCAAGCTGCTGGAAAATTTCGGCTCGGTGAAGGCGACGCGGACGGCGCTGGATAGGTTCCGCGCCAAGGCGGTTGCGGCCGGGCTACCGGGGCTCCATCTCAATGCGATTGCTCGGGACCGGAGGATATTGTCTTCGGAGGAGGCCTCCGATTCCGCGCAGCTGGTGCAGGATCTGGGTTTCGACTCCGTCAACTCATACGTGTGGGTGCATCACGCGTCCCTGCCTGAAATCCAGACGGACTACAACGAGGTGCGTGATGAATATTTCGCCTACTGGGCCGAGGCGGAGCAGCGGTTCAAGGCGCCGTATTTCCCGAACGTGACCATGGGATGGGACTCCAGTCCCCGGTGTGACCAGGGCGACGAGTTCGGCCCCTTCGGCTATCCATTCACGAACACCATCGGCGGCAATACGCCGGAACGGTTTCGCGAGGCGCTGCAGATGACCAGACAGCGGCTGCTGGCCAGGGCGACCGGCCCGCGCATTTTGTCCATCAACTGTTGGAACGAATGGACCGAGGGCAGTTACCTCGAGCCGGATATCGTAAACGGGATGAAATATCTGGAGGCGGTCAGGGCAGTCTTCGGATCGCCGGGCACCGATCTTCATTCCTCAAAATGACACGGCCACCTACGGCCGAGGGCCGATCATGAAACTGCTTCCTTCGAGAATAATCCGCCGGACAATCCTGACCCTCTCGTTGGGATTGCTCCCTTGCGGCGCCTCGCTTGCGAGCGTCCAGACACCACCGAACATCGTGTTCATCCTCGCGGACGACCTCGGATGGTCTGACTTGGGCAGTTACGGGAATCGGTTCATCGAGACCCCGGTCATCGATCGGCTGGCGGCGCAGGGCATGCGCTTCACGAATGCCTACACGGCGCCAGTCTGCAGCCCTTCGCGCGGGATGATCCTTTCCGGCCAGTACTCGGCCCGCACCGGGCTTTACAAGGTTCCCTTTCTGGCGAACGAACGGCCGTGGGGCCGGATCCTGCCGCCGGAGAACTGGGGCGATGACCCCGTGCGCGGGACGACGATCGGACAGGTTCTGGCTCAGGCCGGATATGACGCGGCGCTGGTGGGGAAAACGCATGTGCCACCGTCGTTCCTGAGCGGACTACGGGTAAATCCCGACGTGAAGGCTGCAAAGGACTTGGGAGCCGATTTTGAGGAGAGAGTGAGCGCATTCGCGCGAGATAATCCGCAGAACAAGGTCGGTTCGATCACCCAGCAGGCCATCCGGTTCATCGCCACCAGCAACGGTCAGCCGTTTTTTTGCTATGTCGGGCACTACATGCCGCACATCCCCCTCGAAGTCCGTGAAGAACTCAGGCTCAAGTATGAGACCAAATGGAGGAAAAACTCTGCCCCCGTTCACCCTCGCTACGCCGGGATGTGCGAGACCGTGGATGAATCAGTGGGACTAATTATCGAGGCACTCGAGCGCCTGCATCTGAGCGAGCAAACCATCGTGGTCTTCTTCTCTGACAACGGGGGGGTGAGGAAAAGCTTCTTCGATGAACGAGGCCCCCAGGTCGCGGACATGACCCCGCTGCGCGGGGAAAAGGGTGGATTATACGAGGGCGGCATCCGCGTGCCCATGATCGTTCGCTGGCCTGGCAGGATCAACGCCGGCACGGTTTGCGACACGCCGGTGATCAGCACCGATTTCCTGCCCACCATCGCGGAGATCGCCGGCGTTACCTTGGGCAAGGAGATCGTCACTGACGGAGTCAGCCTGATGCCCCTCCTCGCGGGAAGCGGTGAACTGAAACGAGACCGTCTGTTTTTCTATTTCCCGGACTATCACCACGACTTTCCGGCCCTCGCGGTCCGGGCTGGCCGGTTCAAGTTGATCGAGTCCGCTGAGGACGGCCACCTGGAACTCTACGACCTGATTTCGGATGTGGGCGAAAGCCATAACCTCGCCGCATCCCGGGGGAGGCTGGCCTCGAACCTCTTGCGGGAATTACACCAATGGCGGGATTCACTCGGAGCCAGGCTGCCTACTCTCAACCCGGCGTTTGACGAGAGGAAACAGGAGCAACTGGATCCGCGCGGCGAGGAGACCATCAGGGAATATTTGCCGGCGCCATGGCCGCTCCCACGGGACAAGTCCGGATAGCACCGCGTGTCTTTTCGGACGGAACTCCTGACATAGTCCCCCATGCACACCATGAATATGATCCTGCTTTTTCTTTTGGCGCTTTCCGGCTTCGCGATAAATCGTGCAACGGCAGCAGAGACCGCTAGTCAGCCGGCGGTGGACCGAACGGTCAACCCCAGGTTGAACATCGTTTTTTTCCTGGTCGATGACCTGGGATGGGGCGACAACTCGCTTAACGGTGGCGGGTGTTATGAAACCCCGAACTTGGAACGGCTGGCCCGGCAAGGAGTGACGTTCTCCGATGCCTATTCGGCGGCGGCGCTCTGCAGTCCAACGCGGGCCAGCATCCTGACGGGCAGGTATCCCGCCAGGCTGCACTTGACCCATGTGCTCGGGCCGGCTGATGCCACCGACCGGAAGCTGGACCCGCCTGACTGGACAAAATACATGGGGCTCGATGAACTTACCATCGCGGAAGCCCTGAGGGCGGCGGGCTATGCGACCGGGTCCTTCGGAAAGTGGCATTTGGAAGGCGCGAGGAATTTCAAGCCGGCTTTGCAGGGTTTCGACGTGACCACGTTTGACCGGCATGTTACCCAGCATTTCTATCCGTACTATTCCATTGCCCCGTTCCCCGCCGGCGAAGAGGGGGAATATCTGACCGACCGGCTGACCAAGGACGCGCTGGGATTCATCCAAAGCAACCAGGACAAGCCGTTCTTTGTCTATCTGTCGCACTATGCCGTTCACGTGTCAGCGAATGGCAAACTGGAAGCCAGGTCTGATTATATAAAAAATTACGAGCAGGATACGGGATGCACCGGAATGAACACGGCATATGCGGCCGCGATCCAAAGCATGGACCAGAGCCTTGGCGCAGTCCTGGACAAGCTGGAGGAACTGAATATAGCCGATCAGACTGTGGTCATCTTCGCCTCCGACAATGGCGGATGGGAGGGAGTAACCAGCAACGCCCCGCTGCGAGCGGGGAAAGCCAGTGCGTACGAAGGAGGGATTCGCGTTCCGCTGGTGATCAAGTGGCCTTTGGAGGGCATGCAGGGCTGCGTTGTTTCGGAGCCGGTAACGAGCACGGATTTTTACCCCACGGTGCTCGAGATGGCGGGACTGCAGATGATCCCGGAGCAACACCTGGATGGGGTGAGCTTGGTTCCCTTGCTCAAGTCCAACAGACACTTGGAGCGAGAGGCGCTCTATTGGCATTTTCCGCACTACCACGCATCATTCGTGCCCTGGGGAGCCGTCCGCAAGGGCGACTGGAAGCTGATTGAATACTTCGAGAAAGAGGGTCCGGATCGCTATGAGCTTTACAACCTCCGCAATGATCTGGGGGAAAAGACCAATCTGGCGCAGAAAGAACCGGCGATTAGACTGAACCTTCAGCAAATGCTTGAAGCCTGGCGACGCTCTGTGGGAGCGCAGATGCCGACAGCCAATCCCGAATTCGGGCGTTGACGGCCTCCCTCACCTCACAACCGCTCAGTCAAGATCGAGCCTTCGGAATCATGGATCATCGGCATCCACGATTCGTTGGATCCAAACGCCGGATGCTCTCCCAGAGAACTGGGACAATGACATTGAAGCCACTCGCAGCTTCGAGGATCGATGGCTGGCTGCAGGCAGCCAAGTGGCGATGCGCGTGAGCGGGAAGAACGGATCCATATCGTCTCGGCAGCTTCAGGTTCCCGACAGTAGGCAACGCGGTCGGCGAGCAAGATCTCGAGCCGAACCCCGCCTCAGCTATGTACGCTGGCAAAGGATGAGGACGAGCAAGAGGATCAGCATCTTGACAGGGGTTGCGAGGTTCTTCCGGTTTTCTAGTGGCTGACGTGAGAGAAGCTGGCAGAGGAGAGGGATGGCAATTGAGCAGGAGCGGCGAGCGATGGCGGAAACCCTCTCGGCCGCGGGCACCAGAACCACGTTGCTGCCGGCCGATGCCGCGCGCGGCAAACAACCCCGTCCAAATGGGCAACGACCAACGCGGTGGAAATACGGATCGCTTTCATGGAGGCGTCTGAGCGCATCGGCGCCCGGCGGGCTGAGCGACCGCGACATCGTGGGCGCGAAGGGCCGCTGGACGCCCCAGGCCGGCGCGCTTCTCCGAGTGGCGCCCGGCGTCTTAGGATTTGTCACCTACGGCGAAAGCATCGATCCGGATTTTCAGCTCGACGCGGATGGCTCGCCTTCGGAACCGGTCGAAAGCCGCAGCTTCGATGCCGGCGTGAAGCTCGACGCGCTCGATGGGCGGCTGGCGGGCACGATCGCCCTCTACCAGATCAACCGGGCCAACCTCAAATTTCGCGACGCCGCACGGGAGAGTTCGACCGGGCACGCCCCTTATTTCGTATATGGAAATAGCGAGCG
>CAZPPM010000138.1:0-8355 GCA_964588445.1 uncultured Citrobacter sp. | reverse complement strand
TATAGCTCAGTTGGTTAGAGCATCAGATTGTGGTTCTGAGGGTCGCCGGTTCGAGCCCGGTTAGCCACCCCCTATCAAACCCCGCTTTCGCTTACGAACGAGGCGGGGTTTTTTATTATAAGTATATGAACTATTGGTTACTTCTGATCCCGCTTCTCTCGTGCCTGCTTGGCTGGGGTATTGTCCGTTTTTTAGGCTGGTATCTCTTTTTTCCCCAACGTCCTGCTGCTTTTTTAGGATTACAAATACAGGGCGTTGTTCCCAAAATGCTCCCTACTATTGCGACACAACTGAAACAACATATTAGCAAGGAACTGGATTTAAGTAAAATCCTAGATGATAAGTTACAAGATCCTGAATTGTTTGGCAGTGTAAAGCCGGTAATAGAAACACATATTGATGATTTTCTCCGGCACAGGCTCAAAGAGCAAATGCCCATGATTAGTATGTTTATCGGGGATAAAACCGTGCAGTCGCTCAAAGAAATTTTTATCAAAGAAATTGAATCTATTTTCCCAAAAGTGTTATCCCAGTTTTCTGGTAAAATTGGCGAAGCCCTTGATCCCGGAAAACTCGTAGATGAGCAAATGAAACAGCTCACTCCGGAAGTCTTGAAAAAAGGCTATCAAAAAAGCATTGTTCCCTCTTTACAAAAAGCCTCACTTATGGGAGCAGCTATAGGCCTACTGATAGGTCTGGTACAGCTTGCCATTGCTGTCTTTTGTACCAATTAAGTGGCAAACTACCTTTTACACTAATTTTTAGCCTTTTATCCCAATGTCATCCATATGTCAGCAAGATTATGCTGCATTTTACGTCTAAAGAAGCAATCATTCACATCGAGAAGCGAAAGCTCAGTACTTGAGACAAAATACAACTCCAGTTACAATCCATGTGAGCATCGAAAATTTTGAAGAAGAAAGACAAATAACAATTACATGAAACAAATTTTAGCCGTTTTACTACTAGCTATCAGCTCATTAACAACATTAGCCCAAGGTCCTGGCGGAGGTCGCCCCGGTGGCGCTATGCCGATGGGCCGCCTTTATGGAAAAATAGTAGAAGCCACCTCAGGCAAGGGTGTTGAATTCGCATCGGTACAACTATTACGCAAACAACGTGATTCTGTTACCAATACGATGAAAGAAGTAGTAATTGGAGGTATGCTTACCCGTTCCAACGGGGATTTCAGCATTGAGAATGTACCTCTTTTTGGCCCAATGACGTTAAAGGTCACCGGTATAGGAATGGTGGAACATTCGCAAGCCGTTTCTTTTGATGTAAAGCCTGGCGGAGATATGAGTGCTATGATGAATGCACTGGACAAAGATCTGGGTAATATCAAAGTACAAGCCGAAGAAAAAGTATTGGATAACGTAACGGTAACAACAACCAAACCCGGATTGCAACTCGGTATTGATAGAAAAATTTTCAATGTAGACAAAAACATCGTCTCTGCCGGAGGTACAGCCATAGATATTATGCGGAATGTTCCTTCCCTGAATGTGGATATTGACGGCAACGTAACCATGCGCAATAACACTCCCCAGATATTTGTAGATGGCCGCCCGAGCAACCTTACATTAGAACAAATTCCTGCAGATGCCATTCAGAGTGTAGAATTGATCACCAATCCTTCTGCCAAATTTGACGCATCTGGTGGTACCGCTGGTATCTTAAATATCGTATTGAAAAAAGAAAAGAAAGTAGGCTATAATGGTAATATCCGCGCTAATATTGATTCCCGAGCTCGTGTGGGCTTTGGGGGTGATATCAATTTACGCCAGGAAAAAGTAAACTTTTTTGCAAGTGGCATGTATAACCAGCGGAAGTCGATAGGCACTGGTACAACTACTCGTCAAAATTTGTTTGATACTCCTGATACCTATCTTACGCAAAACGATCGCTCCATTTCAAGAGGAAACTTTGGTTTTGGCCGTGCCGGGATGGACTTTTTTGCTTCCAATCGTACCACATTTTCGATTGCTGTAAATGGAGCACAAGGCAAATTTCGTCCTTCTACAGAAAGTGATATATGGGTAGATACAGCCTATACGCCTGTAACTTCTGCTTTTTACGACAGATTGTCTAATACGAATGGAAACTTCCGCTCATTAGGTACAACATTTGGCTTTAAGCATAATTTCCCCAAAGCAGGAAGAGAGTTAACGGCCGACGTTACTTACAACAACAATAAAAATAATAATACAAGCTTCATCACCACAGATACTTTTGCCGTACCGCAAAACCAGTTGAAAGGCACTTACCGCCAGCAACAACGTATTAATGGAGGCGGGAGCAATGTTGTAATACAAACAGACTTTGTTAATCCCATTAATCAAAATTCAAAAATAGAAATGGGAGTCCGTGCGCAACTTAGAAGCAATGACAACAACAGCGCCTTCTACCTGGGTACAGGAAACGATTGGATATTACAACCTTTCTCACAAACAGATTATAAAAGTAAAGACCAGGTATATGCAGCCTATGCTACCTATTCGAGTAAAATAAAATCGTTTGGCTACCAACTAGGCTTAAGAGCTGAAAGCTCTAACTATGAAGGAGTACTGCCCAAAACTGGAGAAACATTTGATATCAAATTCCCTATCAGTCTTTTCCCTAGTATCTTTTTATCACAACAGATCAATGAGACACAAAGCCTGCAGTTGAATTATAGCCGTCGTATCAACCGACCCAACTTCTGGCAGCTGACTCCTATTACAGACTCATCAGACAGGTTGAACCCCAGCAAAGGAAATCCGGGATTGAAACCAGAATTTACCAATTCATTTGAGTTGTCTTACGAAAAGAACTTTGGCAACAAAGGAAGCTTTCTTGCCTCTATTTATTACAAGCATACTACAAACCTCATCACCCGCTTCCAGGAAAGAGGTGAAGGTTCCGGTGGTGAAGTAATAGCGTTAAATACCTTTATTAATGCCAACTCCAGTTATGTAACTGGTCTGGAACTTATATCAAGAAATAATATTACTAAATGGTGGGAGTTTACACCCAACTTTAACCTGTACAACTCCGATATTAAAATACAACTTCCCGGAGAAATAGATCCAGAGAGTATTACCAGTTTCTTTTTTAAAGTCAATAATACATTTAAGCTTCCTAAAAATATATCGGTGCAATTATCCGGCGACTACCAGTCAAAAACGATATTGCCTCCCGGTGGCAGCAGCAGTGGTGGCGGTCGTGGCGGATTTGGCGGAATGTTTGGCGGATCGGCATCTGCCTCGCAAGGCTATGTACGGCCTAATTATGGCGTGGATATAGCTATCCGTCATGAGTTCTTGAAAAATAAAACTGCCGCAGTCTCTATTAACGTGAACGATATTTTCCGTACACGTCGTACAGATATTCATTCGGCATCTTCCTTCTTTATACAAGACGCTTTTCGCCGCAGAGACCCACAAGTTGTTAGAGTAAACTTTAGCTGGCGCTTTGGAAAATTCGATGCGAATCTTTTCAAACGTAAAAACATGCGCAACCAGGGCGATGGTGGTGGCATGGAAAATATGGGCGGCCAAGGTGGCATTTAATGAAATAGTACTAGCAATAAAAACCTCCTCACACAGGAGGTTTTTTTATTTTATAGCTCATCACTGTATATTTGAAGCTTTGGCACCTGCATGAAGCGATTAGTATTTACTGTCACCACCGACCTTACTTATGATCAACGAATGATACGCATTTGCACATCACTCGCTCAGGCAGGCTATTCTGTTACATTAGTAGGGACAAAATATCGCCATTCATCACCGCTTAAGCAACAACCTTTTTATCAAAAAAGGATTTCACTTCTTTTTCAAAAAGGAAAGCTCTTTTATGCAGAGTATAACATCCGGTTATTTTTTTATCTGCTATTTAAAAAAATGGACTTGTTATGTGCGATTGACTTAGATACCATTTTACCGGTTCTGTATGTTTCAAAATTAAGACGCAAGAAAAGAGTGTATGATGCGCATGAGCTGTTTTGCGAAATGAAAGAAGTCGTTACCCGCCCTGCGATATACCGAATTTGGAAAGCTATCGAAAAAAAAGCCGTGCCGCAATTTTGCTATGGCTATACCGTCAATGCGCCTATTGCTGCGCAATTCAAAGAAATGTATGCGGTAAATTATAGTTGTATTGCTAATATGCCCGTACTCCGCCCACTATCCATTCCGGCAAAAGAAGAAAAGTTTATTCTCTACCAGGGTGCAGTAAATGAAGGGCGTAGTTTTGAAACACTTATTCCCGCCATGCGCTATGTATCGGCTAAGCTGTATATCGTGGGCGATGGTAATTATATGCAGCAAGCACGGGAACTTGTTAATAAAGAAGGGCTGGAAACAAAAATTATTTTTAAAGGTAAAATAGCTCCCGATGAATTGTCTTTATTCACAGCACAAGCCTGGATAGGTATTACATTGTTTGAAAATAAAGGGCTTAGCAACTACCTATCCCTTGCCAATCGTTTCTTTGATTACCTGCATGCAGGTGTACCACAGTTATGTGTGGACTATCCTACCTATCAGGAAATAAACAAAATAGCTCCTATAGCTGTTCTAATAAAAGATTTAAGCCCTGAAAGTATAGCAGAAAACCTAAATGGGCTTTTACAAGATTCTGTACTATATAAAAAATTACAGGACAACTGCTTGGTACAGCGAGAACAACTTAACTGGCAAGCAGAAGAAAAAAAACTATTTAAATTTTACGAAGCTATCTTTACCCATTGAGCAAGCATTTACATATAGTGTGTTTGGATGTACCCTGGCCAGCTGATTATGGTGGCGCCATTGATATGCTGAATCGCATTAAAGGGCTACATGAGGCGGGCATTCATATCCACTTGCATTATTTCTGTTATAATGAACGAGGGAATCCCAATGAGCTCAACCAGTTTTGCTCTTCTATACATGTGTATAAAAGAGATTCCATACAAAAAAGTTTTTCTTTACAAACGCCTTTCATCGTTTCTTCCCGTATCAATCCGGAATTGGTCAACCGCCTGCAAGAAGACCACTATCCTATTTTACTCGAAGGATTGCATTGTACGGGTATTGTAAAAGATCTTGACCTCACAACCAGAAAAGTGCTTGTGCGCATACATAATGAAGAAAGTATTTATTACAAAGAGTTAGCAACCGCAGAATCTTCGTTTTTAAAAAAGCTATACTTCTATAATGAAAGCCGACTGATAAAAAAATACAGCCGTCATTTATCCAATGATTGCAAATATGCCTGTATATCTGAAAAGGATGTAGATTACTTAAGCAACTGCTACCATTTGAGTGACGTATCTTTTTTGCCGGCCTTTCCTACATGGCAGGAAGTAAAAGGTGAAGAAGGAAGAGGTGATTTTTGTTTGTATCATGGAAATCTTTCCGTGCCGGAAAATGAAAAAGCTGTTCGCTGGTTAATCTGTAAAGTTTTTACAAAAGCAAGGGTTCCTTTTATTGTTGCTGGTAAAAAACCTTCCCGCAATCTGCAAAAAATTGCCGAGTTATGCCAGCATACCTGTCTTATAGCCGATCCTTCAGCATCAGAAATGGAAGACCTGGTAAGGAAAGCGCATATTAACGTGCTCCCCTGCTTCAATAAAAAAGTTACAGGTGTACGGTTAAAACTATTGCATGCTCTTTATGAAGGACGTCATTGTGTAGTGAATGAACCCATGGTAGCCGGGACAGGATTAGAAGGAGCCTGTCATGTTGCATCATCTGCCAATGCTTTTGCTTCTATCATTTCTCAACTCTATTATAACCCGTTTGCTGAAGAAGAGTTACGCTTGCGAAAAAGTTTGTTGGCAGACACCTACAACAATAAGAAGAATACAGAAAAGCTTATTCAATGGCTATGGTAGCATTATCTACCACTTTTCCTTTTTCTGTACGAATAAGGCGGGCAGGGAATTTTTGTACCACAATGTAATCATGTGTTGCCATCACGATAGCTGTATTAAAATCGCGGGATATATGAAATAACAGGTTCATAATTTCATCGGATGTTTCCGGATCCAAATTACCAGTAGGCTCATCCGCCAATATAAGCTTGGGAGAATTGAGCAAAGCACGAGCTATATCTATCCGCTGCTGCTCACCCCCACTCAGCTCAAAAGGCATTTTAAAACCTTTTGATTTGAGGCCTACTTTATCTAATACTTCCAAAATTTTATCATTCATCAACTTGTCATCTGTCCAGCCAGTAGCTTTCAGTACAAACTTCAGGTTGTCATTTACATTTCTATCGGTAAGCAATTGAAAATCCTGAAATACAACTCCTAAGTTGCGTCGCAAAAAAGGAACCTGCTTCCAGGTAAGATCTTTTAGACCAAAGCCTGCTACCGTTGCCTTCCCCTCTTTTAAAGCTAGTTCTCCATACAATGTTTTCAACAAGCTGGATTTCCCGGTACCGGTTTTACCTACGAGGTACACAAATTCTCCTTTGTTAATTGTAAGGTTTACATCCTGTAATATCAGGTTATTTCCCTGATAAATATTCGCATTTTTTATCTCGATAATCGGTTCCTGCATCCTATTTTGTTCTTTGGTGCAAAATAAAACTAAACTAAGCGGATGGCAAGGTTTTTTTCAACAAACTAAAAAATTAGTTTGCAAACTAAATAAATAGTTATAAATTCGAGAATACAATAAATTTTGATAGAACATGAAAGCATTAACAAAAGCAGAGGAACAGGTCATGCAGGTCTTATGGAAATTGGAGCAAGCCTTTCTGCGGGAGTTGGTAGAAGAAATGCCAGAACCTAAACCACACCAGAACACGGTAGCAACCCTGCTAAAAATATTAATCGAAAAAGAATTTGTAGCCGTTACAGTTATTGGCCGGCAGCACCAGTATTATCCGCTTGTTTCCAAAGAAGATTATTCTAAAAAAAGTATGAAGCAGCTGATGAAAGGGTATTTTGAAGGTTCGTTTAGTAATGTTGTTTCGTTTATGGTAAAGGAGAATAATATTTCTATAGAAGAGTTGGAAGGTTTGTTACAACAAATTAAAAAACAACAAAACAACAAGAAATGAATTCTTTGCTGCTATATGTAGTACAAGTAGTTGCTGTATCAGGTATATTGTATAGCTACTACCATTTTTTTCTACGTAATAAACGTTTTCATCAATACAATCGCTTTTATTTGTTGATCTCAGCGTTGATAAGCTTATGCATTCCATTCATTAATATCCCCGTTTATTTTTCTCAATCCGACAATGATACCTCTCGTCTATTGCAAATGCTTAGCTTATTTTCTTCTTCAGGAGAAGAGGTTATCATCACAGGTAAGCAAAGTGTCAGCTATTGGTTTTCCTTGGAAAACATGAGCTATCTGTTATATGGTTTTATAGCATTCTTCTTGGTGGTAAAAATGGTAATAGGCATTCTCAAAATCCGGAAAATGATCTACAACCACGATGTTGAAAAATTGGGCGTGATACAATTTGTGAATACAGATGAACCGGATGCTCCTTTTTCCTTTTTTAACTGGCTTTTCTGGAGTAAAAAAATTGATGTAACCTCTACTGAAGGACAGCAAATTTTTCGTCATGAGCTTTTTCATATTAATCATAAACACAGTCATGATGTAATTTTCTTTGAAATACTGACTTCACTATGCTGGTTTAACCCCTTCTTTCATTTAATGAAAAAAGAAACCAGAATCATTCATGAATTTCTTGCAGACAAATTTGCCGCTCATGAAACAGATAAATGGGCTTATGCGGAAATGCTGGTAAAACAAGCCATTTATTCTAAGCAAACTTTAGCCAATCCCTTTTTTCAGCCTCAAATAAAAAGACGTATAGCCATGATTACCTCTTCTACAAAACCCGGTTACCAATACCTGCGAAAAATACTGGTATTACCTTTAGCTGCGATGGTCATAACACTTTTTGCCTTTACTTATAAGGAGAAAAAAGACGAAAAACCAGATATACTAATTACTACTCTTAAAAGTTTACAACCTTTAGATACAGTGCCTGCTTCTAAAACAATGACTTTTAAAGCAGATAAAATAACCTTCAACCAACAGACTACAGACAAAACAGAAAAAACCGCTTATGTCATCAATAATGTGCTGTATACAGAAAAGCAAATAAGTGAAAAATTTGGCAAAAAGCCTATTGAGGCTAAAGTAGTAATCATTCACCCGGCGGGAACACCTGAAGCCGAAGAAATTGTAGGTAAAGGAGTAAATGAAAAAGTAATCATACTTAGAGATGTAAAAGAAAATACATCTGTTAAAGAAGAAGGCATTATATCCTTGAAAATAAGAGGAACTGACAATCAATTGCAGCAACCGCTCTTTGTAGTTGATGGAAAAGTGATGGGGAAAAATAATGAAACATTAA
>CAZPPM010000137.1:0-8386 GCA_964588445.1 uncultured Citrobacter sp. | reverse complement strand
CCATGGTTTGTTTGTCAATATGCGGTTCTAATGCGTCAGTAGCATAAGGAAGCGCTGGTAATGTAAATGCCATAATGATTGGTTTAAAGTTTCAAAATCTATCTAGAATAGTCTACTAGTAAAAGGATAACAAATTTATTGCCTTACAGTTGACGGAGACTGATTTTTTTTAAGAAAACAAAAAAATAATGCCAGGAACGATGAAATACAGCTTTTAAAAAGCGCACATTGGTTATAAAAGCTACAAGCTATCTTGGGTAGCTTATCGTTTATTCTTAAAAAAATCTTTCATCAATTGAGCGCACTCCTCTTTCAATACACCTCTTACCAGTTCGGTTTTAGGATGAAAGGGCCAGTTGTTGCCTACTGTTTTTCGATACCCGTTTTTCTCGTCATCTGCGCCAAATACCACTCTGCCTATTTTGCTCCAATAAAGACCGCCTGCGCACATAAGGCACGGTTCCAGTGTTACATACAGGCTGGCTTCCGTGAGATATTTACTCCCAATTAAATTGAAAGCAGAAGTAATAGCAATTATTTCTGCATGTGCAGTAGGGTCATTTAGCCTTTCCGTCATATTATGACCGCGGGCAATGATTCTTTCCCCCCGAACCACAACAGCTCCCACCGGAATTTCACCTTCATCAAAAGCCTGCCGGGCTTCCTTAAGTGCTAACATCATAAAGTATTCATCGGTCATGGCCTCAAAATTACAGCTGTTTTGGCTCCATCGGCTATATATGGCATGATATTTACATGAGTAGTATAGCTATTAGTACACCCAAAATTTTTAGCTATGAATAAAATATTAGTTGGTTTTACCGCAGGTTTATTGGTTGGTATTTTGTTTGCGCCGGCAAAAGGAGCTGAAACCCGTAATGGAATAGCTCGTCGTGGCAGAGATATAAAGGATAAGTTCAATGATCTTATCGACTCGATCAGCGATCGCATGGACGAGGTAGAAGAAAAGGTGGACAATTTTGCTGAATCAACCAAGCGTAAAATCAAAGAAGCAAAAACGGATGTAGTGAGTTAGAAGCATATGATAAACACAGATAAGGGCATTGTTGTAGTTCAATGCCCTTTTTTTTATAGCAAAATAATCAAGAGCAATACGATTATAATGATGGCACCCACAGACAAATAAACGCCCTTTACTTCTTTCGCTTCTTTTTTCATTTTTTTCAATTCTTTGCGAAACGCCTTTTTCTCTTGGCTGGTTAAAGAGGATTTGTCTGTATTTTTTATTTCTTCAATACGATTGTTGATTTCGCTCAGCCGGGCTTTTTGTTGTTCTTCTGTCAAAGGTTTTTTACCCTTTTCAGTATGGGGAAGAGAGGCCGCAGCAAAACTTTCAGTAGAGGCTAGTGTTACTAGAAAAAACAATAACGCCAGTAAATTTCTTGTTTTCATATAACTGATTTTATTTAGTAAGTTACAAAAAGCTAAAAAGCAGGTCGCAATTTTTTATACACAAAAGCCTTGCCTTTTTATTATTTTGATCCTTCTATCAATTTGTTTTTTATGACTTCTACAGGTTATGATGCTTTGTTGGGAGAAATGAGGACTTTCTTTTCAAGGGAAGAAACTCGCCCAATAACGTTTAGAAAACAGCAGCTGCTTAATTTAAAAAAAGCAATACTTGCACATGAGGAAGAGTTGTATACAGCCTTATATACGGATCTTAAAAAGAATAGAGAAGAATGCTGGGTGACAGAGTTGGGCATTGTACTCAATGAAATAAATACGGCTATAAAAAACATGGGCCGTTGGATGGAACCGGATAGGATGCCTACCAACTTAGTCAACCTTCCTTCCTCCAGCCGGGTAATGAAAGAGCCATTAGGTGTAGTACTTATTATTGGACCATGGAATTATCCCTTTCAGTTATTATTTGCTCCACTGGTGGGAGCCATCGCTGCGGGTAATTGTGTCGTGCTGAAATCAAGCGAGCACGCCCCTGCAACAGCGGCTGTGATGCAGGCAATAATAGAAAAAACATTTGCAAGGGAATATATAGTACATGTTACCGGTGATGGTGCTGTCATTATACCTGCCCTTATGCAGGCTACGCGATTCGATCACATATTTTATACAGGAGGTATCGTTGCCGGTAAAATTATTTATAAAATGGCCGCAGAAAATCTGATACCGGTTACGTTAGAACTGGGAGGTAAGAGCCCCTGTGTTATAGAAAGTGATGCCAATATTAAGGTAGCGGCTCGGCGCATTGCCGTTACTAAATTTATCAATGCAGGACAAACCTGCATCGCACCAGATTACCTACTCGTACATCGTTCTCAAAAAGAAGCTTTTCTAAAAGAACTTATTAATACGATTCAACAATTTTTCTCAACTCAGCCGGAAGAAAGTTATAATTATGGCCGGGTGATTAATGCAAAACAATTTGACAGACTGGTTGCTTATTTCGCCGATGGAGACATTGTTTATGGCGGCAGGCACGAGAGAGATACTTTGTTCATAGAGCCTACTGTTCTTGCGAATGTTTCACAGGATAAGCCATTGATGACAGAAGAAATTTTTGGCCCCTTATTGCCGGTATTAGAATTTACGGAGATGGAAGAAGCAAAAGCGATTATTCAAAAAAATCCTAACCCGCTTGCTTTCTATGTTTTTACAACTTCGTCCCAGAAAGAAAAAGAATGGCTGGAGAGTGTAGCTTTTGGCGGAGGCTGTGTGAACAATGCCAGCTGGCATTTCACTAATCATCATTTACCCTTTGGCGGACGAGGAATGAGTGGCATAGGAAGATGCCACGGCCGCTTTTCATTTGATACATTTAGTCATCAAAAAAGCGTATTGCGATCGCCTAATTGGTTTGATCCTGCTATTAAGTATCCTTCTTTTAAAGGAAAATTAAAGCTCTTCAAGTGGATGTTTAAATAATACAGAAATACTTCTCTCAATTATTTTATCAATGCGGGCTGCTAATCGACATAAAGGAACGAAATTTGTAAAAGTAAGAAAGCTGCTGATCGCTTTGCTATTATTGATAGCGGTATTTCTTGTATATGTAGAATATGTAAACCGTAATACAAGTAATGTGAGCTATAAGCAAAAAATATTAAAAGCAATTTATCCCGCATTAATGTGGGTAAATAAAATCACAGGAACAAAAACTGTCATGAAAGAAAATAATATAGCACAACCCAGCGTGTCATTTTATGATTTATCTATTCATCTGAATAATGGATCATTGCTAAATATGAATTCACTGAAGGGGAAAAAAGTATTACTGGTAAATACGGCCAGTAATTGTGGATACACAGGACAGTATGCAGATTTACAAAAATTATACTCAACACATAAGGATGATCTTGTGGTGATAGGTTTTCCGGCCAATGATTTTAAAGAGCAAGAGAAAGGAAGTGATGAGGAAATTGCCAGCTTTTGTCAGGTAAATTATGGCGTTAGTTTTCCGCTGGCAAAGAAAAGTGGAGTGATAAAAGGGCAAGAGCAAAACCCTGTTTTTCGCTGGCTGAGTGATAAAGCATTAAATGGCTGGAATGATCAGGGGCCTACTTGGAATTTTTCAAAATACTTAGTGAATGAGGAAGGGTTGCTTACTAATTATTTTGATCCGGGTATTTCTCCGGCCAGTAAAGAAGTAGAAGAAGCAATAAAATCTAAGCAATAACAAAAAAAATGTTGTCGAATGAGTTGGATCTTATTAATAGTCGCAGGTTTATTTGAAGTGGGTTTTGCTACTTGTTTAGGAAAAGCAAGAGAAACAGGTACGAGCACTACTTGGTGGATGATAGGCTTTTTCGTTTGTCTGGCTATCAGTATGTATTTATTATATAGAGCAACTTTGACTATTCCGTTGGGTACGGCTTATGCTGTGTGGACGGGCATTGGTGCTGTAGGTACCGTATTGATTGGTGTTTTCTTGTTTAAAGAGCCCTATCATTTTTGGCGATTATTCTTTCTTTTTACACTTGTGGCTTCCATTATAGGATTAAAAGTAGTTTCAACGCATTAAGTGAACGCTATATAATTTCCATTTTTTTCATCAGGAAAGAAGCACTTAGCTTTTCGCATACGCCGTCTTTGAGCCGGTAGTCAAACAGTAATTCGTCATTGATGATTTCCGACTCAAAACATTTATTGTCTATATACTGGGGATAAATTTGCTTCAAAGCGGATACGGTAAGATCGTGTGTGGCAATAATTCCACAGGCATTGCCGGCAATTAATTTATGTATCAGCCCTATGGTTCCGCTATGCTTATCATTACTGTTGGTACCACGCAGTATTTCATCGAGAATGATAAATGTTTTTTGTCCTTGTTGTAATTCATCAATGATGCCTTTCAGGCGTTTTAATTCGGCATAGAAGAAAGATTCACTGTCTTGCAAGGAATCCGTAATGCGCATACTCACATGCACGTGAAAGGGATAGAAGGCAAACTTTTCAGCACATACTACACTCCCGGCACGAGCCAATATAAGATTGGTACCCAGCGTTCGTAAAAAAGTACTCTTACCACTCATATTCGATCCGGTGAGGATAATGAAGCGTTGCTGTGAAAAACTGATTGTATTATTTACCCGTTTGGAAGCAGGTATCAATAGGTGTCCCATCTCTATGGTTTCAACAGTTTCCTGTAAACTAATGATGGGTGTACAAAAAGCAGGGTTGTTATAAGCAAGGTTACCGAAGCTGTTTAATGCTTCTACTTCGCCCAGCAATTTCAGCCAGGGAACAACTTTTTTGCCATGTTGTAGTTTCCATCGCTCCAGCGCAAAAAGTATGTGTACATGGAAAATAAATAATCCGTTTAGCAACATAGAGACTACCAGATTGACGATCGTTTCCAGGTAATTAAATAATGCTCCCAGCCTGCCTAGGGATTGAGATGCGGGTAGAGCATCTGCAGAGAGGCCTTTTTGTAATTGTTGTAGCAAGGGTGACTGGAACTGCTGCTCTTCTATCTGCTTTAATTGTCCCGCATATTGTTGTAAAATTTTTGTAACAGATGTGGAAACGGATAAATGTGCAGCAATCTTCCTGGCAAAAGATAACGCAACAATCAGGTTTAAGATAAATAGATAATAAAAAGCATTGAGTAGATTATCCTGTTCCGTAACGATAAAAGCGATAAGGCAACTTAAAGAAGCAATTGGAAACAGGAAGAGTGTATAATATAACGCCTTGTTGGTGAAACCGGCAGGTGCGTTGAGCCAACTTTGTAGTTGCTGCATTTCCCGCTTGCGAGTATGCAGTAAAGAACCATGCGCCTGTAGCTGCTGCCGAAAATCTATTTTTTCTTTCAATTCATTAACGGCTTCCTGCCGCTCTCTTATAGTAGCAGGATCGGGATGTAATAGTAATTGTGCTAGCGCCTGCTGTCCAAAGCTGGTGCTACAACGATTGAGGTAAGGGAAAAGCGCGCCTGTGCCAAAAAGATCTAAGTCGTAAGAGTAAGGATGCTGCGGATCGGTGTATTCTTTCCCATCTGCGTATACAGAGGCGTTCCCATTGAGAAAATTAATTTCATCCTGATTGAGTTGTACCAGTGCTTTGTAAAAGGCCGTATCCTGCTGCCACTTATCATACAAGCGAATGAGTTGTAAAAAAACAATAAGCGCAGCTATTGTTGCCAGAATAAAAGCAATATAGCCAGTGCTAATAGCTTTGTAACCCAAAAAGATAAACCCGGCAAAAAGAACCAACCGGATAAAACTTAACCAGCCTAATTGTTGACGAAGGGTTTGTGCTTTTTCGGTATAGATTTGTAATAATGCCTGGTAATAAGGGATTGCCATACTTTAGTAATAAGAGGCAAAAATAACCCTGCTTTTTTGATAGGCAATTTCTTTTACCGAAAGCAAGGGGGCTTTAGCAGGTAATAACTGTAAAAAAGGTAAGATTCTTTTTGTTTGTACTGCTATTGATATCTTGCGGAACCTCAAGAAAGAGAATTACAGGTGTAGCTGAAAACACAAAAACTGGAGCTATAGTTGTAAATGAGAAGGATAGCTTAGCTTATTATTTAGAGAAGATCGCTTATTTGCCAGATAGCTTTTATCAAATGAGAGTATTTGTAACAGGCTCTCTGCTAGTAAAAGAAAGTGAGTCTATTAAGGAAGAGAGGAAAACTACGACAACGATTGTAATTTATTTTTTTAAATAAATATGTTTTCCGGTGTTATATTTCTGAAAATAAATATGTAATTGTGTAGGAGACATGTTATATAAATGCCATGGTTCAGAATTGACGAATATGTACCCATTTTCTAATTTATAATCATATATAATTTCTCCTCTTTGTTCTACAATAGTAAGTTTCTCCGCAAATTCGTAGTAATCACCAGGTGATGCTTCGATACGATGTTTGTTTATAACTTGATTATTTGAGATGCTAAGATATTCAACGGCTATTAACTCCCATTTACCAGGCACAATATCTTCTGCGATTAGTTTAGGATATGTGTCTTTTTCTTTTTTGCAACCGCCAAACGTTGAGATTACAATTAACAATAGACTTATTACTTTTTTCATAATACCAACATTTAAGTTAAGTATAATTTAGCGAATTTCAATTTCTTCATTTGAAAATCTTACGAATAACAATGTATTAGCCAAATTACAAATTATATATTGAAGAATACGACGACGAGTGATATCAAAAAGCGCTATTACCGGCGTTATACGCTTAATTCACCGGGCACTTCTCGTGGTAGTTGATTAACTCTATCGGTGTTTTTTCAAATTGATGTTCGCTATACTTTGCTACAATCTCATCCAGCACAACATTGATTTCTTCTTCTGTAGGGAGTGTAACCAGTTTGGCGCGGTACTCTTTTATATTAGGAAGTCCTTTGAGATAGTTAGTATAATGGCGGCGCATTTCAAAAATACCTACAATTGGTCCTTTCCATTCTACACTCTTGCGTAAATGCTTACGAGCTACCGCTACTCTTTCCTGTACACTCGGTGCGGGGAGATGCTCACCTGTAGCAAAAAAATGTTTTATCTCATTAAATATCCAGGGATAACCAATAGCGGCACGGCCTATCATAATGCCATCAATACCGTAGCGGTTTTTATATTCCAATGCTTTTTCCGGGCTATCAATATCACCGTTGCCAAAAATGGGAATATGTATACGCGGATTGTTTTTTACTTTTCCTATCAGTGTCCAATCGGCTTCGCCCTTGTACATCTGTGTGCGGGTGCGCCCATGTATAGCCAGCGCTTTGATGCCTACATCCTGCAGGCGCTCTGCTACTTCTTCTATGTTTTTGGTATCATCGTCCCAGCCCAACCTTGTTTTTACCGTTACGGGTAGTGTGGTGGCTTTTACAACGGCTTCCGTCAGTCGCACCATGAGATCGATATCTTTTAGGACACCGGCACCGGCGCCCCGCAATGCCACTTTTTTTACCGGGCAGCCAAAATTGATATCTAATAAATCAGGATTGGTTACTTCTACAATTTTTGCTGCCATGGCAAGGCTTTCCTCATCACCGCCAAAAATCTGTATACCCACCGGCCGCTCGTAATCAAAAATATCCAGCTTCTTGCGGCTCTTTATCGCATCCCTTATCAATCCTTCTGATGAAATAAATTCCGTGTAGAGTAAATCGGCGCCATTATCCTTGCACACGGCACGGAAGGGAGGATCGCTTACATCTTCCATGGGTGCCAGCAGCAGTGGAAAAGCAGGAAGCGCTATGTTGCCAATTTTTACCATTTTGTTTTTTTTAATAGGGGCTTTTACGGTAACCCGTTTTTAGTTATTGGGTATTATTTTGTCTACAGCAATTTGCTTTTTTAAAAAGCTGAAATTCAAAACTTATCTACCTAAACTCACGGCTTAGCCCTATTTTCGTGGTTGCAAATTTACGCAACTTATTGCTCACTATTTATGTACGAGAAAGATTCAAAAGGCATCTCTTATACGGCAGGTTTTTTCTTGCTTATTGCATTTGCTATTGCGGGATTAATGATGGCGCAGCTCATCAGCATTACCGTATGGCAGAGCATGACAGGGCAACCCATCGAAGCCATAAAAGAAGGAATAAAAAACCCCGCTTATGGCCCTGCGTTCCGTATCATTCAGGTTCTTAACGAAGTCTTGGGTTATTTTTTACCGGCAGTGGCGGTTGCCTTTTTACTCAATCGCAAACCCATGCGTCTGTTGGGTTTTACCGGAAAAATAACCATGCGGCAGGTAGCATTAGTGATATTGCTTACCGGCCTGGCTATGCTAGTAGGAGCAGCTTTTTCTTATATCAATCATAGACTGCCGCTACCCGGCGACTGGAAAACGGTGTTTGATAAAATGGAGGCGGATTATATACAGCAGGCCAAAGCTATTTTGAATCTACAATCGGCTACTGATTATATTATTGCGCTA
>CAZPPM010000136.1:0-8434 GCA_964588445.1 uncultured Citrobacter sp. | reverse complement strand
ATTAGATAAATCTAACATAGCAGGAAAATTAAAAACGGTGCAAGTTAGATATTTTACCCAGAAAATACAGTTTCTGTTTATAAAGCCGGTTCCTGTTGGCTAAGGCAGTGGAAGCTACCCAGGCCCCAAATGATATCTGTAGAATCGATGCCGACGACATTACGGTGAGGGAAACAATCTTGTATAATTTGCAGTGCTTTATCATCGTTAGCACAACGATACGTAGGTACAATTACCGATTCATTGGCTATATAGAAGTTGGCATAAGAAGCGGGTAAGCGTTGGTCTTCCCAAACAATCGCATCCGGCATAGGTAATTCAATAATGTTGAGTTGCTTACCATTCAACAGGCGCATTTTGGTCAATTGTTGCAAGTTGTGTTGTAACAATGCATAATTTTCGTCCTGTTTATTTTCTTCTACTACAGTTACAACGGTATCTTCATTGACAAAGCGAACGGTATCATCAATATGCCCATCTGTATCATCTCCTATAATTCCTTCATCTACCCACAGGATTTGCTCTATACCGTAATAGTCTATCAGAAATTGCTCTATTTGCTGCTGAGTAAGCTGAGGATTACGGTTAGGGTTTAATAAACACGCTGTAGAAGTAAGCAATGTACCGGCACCATTAAATTCCACAGAGCCTCCCTCCATAACAATACCGGGATGAAAAACAGGAAGATTAAATTGCTTGCCTATCAACGTAGGTATTACATCATCTAAATCATACGGAGGATATTTATCACCCCAGGCGTTATAACCCCAATCAACAATGGCTTTTTTTGTAGAATCATTTTTATTGAGCAAAAATGCAGGACCGTGATCCCGGCACCAGGCATCGTTGGTAGCGTGAAAAAAGAATTCAACGTTCTCCAGATTAACTTCCGCTTTTGCTAACTGTGTTAGAGCAAAATTTTGCATAGCAACATCGGCCACATTGATTCTTACTTTTTCTCCTTTAACCAACTCTTTAATAAAGGCTGCATAAAAAGGGTAGATGCTATCTATCTTACCTGGCCAGGAAGCTTCTTTATGTGGCCAGCTTAACCATGTTGCTTCGTGAGGAGCAAACTCTGCAGGAAAATAATAGCCTTGAGCTTTAGGTAGTCCGCTAGTTGAGAAGTCAGAAAGTCCGTAAGTCGCGGAGTCGTTATGATTAGCCATTTTGTAATTAATTAGGTAGTAAGCTTTTTTTTGAGCGAGTTTATCATTAGTAAAATCTCTTCACACAGTGTATATATTCTCGAGAAATCATTTGTGGTAATAATGTCTCTCTTTTTAGCGATAAAAATACACCCTACTACTTCTATATTCGATCGTAAAGCGTAGGCCAAAAAAGCGTTTAAATTCCGCATTACTCTGACCGGTAGAACCTTCTGCAATATTTAAGGCTACTGAATCTGCTGCACGTTTTATTTGAGAAGCAAGAATGTACAGTTCTTCTTTTGGAAATTTCATAGCTACCTCATGAACAAAAGCAGTTAATTCTAAAGCTTTTTGCCAAACAATCAGCTTTTCAAATTTAAATGCCATTCAATATAAAATTTAGGTATGCAATTATCGGTCTTTCATTCTCACTGGCTTTCCGTCTTCTCTCTATTCTTCGTCAATATATCTTTTGGTAATAGGCTGATAAGAATCAATTCTCCGGTCGCGTAAGAAAGGCCAATGTGTACGATAGCGATCCGATTTAGAAAGATCTAATTCTTCTACGTGTATTTCTTCTTTATCGTGCGATGCTTTATATAAAATGCTACCAAAAGGATTGGAAACAAAAGAACCACCCCAGAATTTCATCAAACCGTTTTGCTCAAACCCTACGCGGTTCACACTTACCACATGCACACCATTGGCTACGGCATGGCTTCTTTGCATGGTCTGCCAGGCATTATATTGCTCTGTATTCGTAGCTTCATCTTGCGAGGTTGCCCAGCCGATAGCGGTAGGGTAAAACAGAATTTGTGCCCCCATTAAAGCTGTTATGCGGGCGGCTTCCGGATACCATTGATCCCAGCAAATGAGTATACCAATTGTGGCAAATTTTGTTTTGAAAACTTTATAACCCAAGTCACCGGGAGTGAAATAGAATTTTTCATAGTAAGCAGGGTCATCGGGAATATGCATTTTCCGATACTTACCCAAGTAGCTGCCATCTGCATCGAGTACGGCAGTAGTATTATGATATAGCCCTTCTGTTCTTTTTTCAAACAAAGAGGCAATGATAACGACGTTTAGTTCTTTGGCTATAGCACTAAGTGCTTCCGTGGAAGGCCCGGGGATGGCTTCTGCTAGTTGGAAGTTTTCATAATCTTCCACATCGCAAAAATATAGCGAGGTAAATAGCTCTTGCAAACATACAATCTGCGCACCTTTTGCTGCGGCCTCCCTTACTTTGGCTATTGCCTTTGCCAGATTCTCCTCTTTATTAGCAGAGCAAGTCATCTGCACCAATCCTGTTTTTACCTTGGTCATGTATTTTTATTAAAGTTGCAAAAATAATAAGAAATACGAGGTATGTCTCGCTACGACGAGAACTTACTCAAAATAATTAGGGGTGTGTAGCTTTGCTATTTTCTATTACTTACGCCCCATTTGACGGAGAAAGGCTACATGCGAAGCTACAGCAAGGCGTAGCTTGGGGTACTCAATGTATTCAATACCATGTTCGTGGCACAGATTTTTGATAATCTTACTTATCGCCGGGTAATGTACATGTGATATTTTAGGAAATAAATGATGTTCTACCTGAAAATTGAGTCCACCTACCAGCCAGCTGATTAAGCGGTTATTCGTAGCAAAATTGGCCGTAGTTTTCAGTTGGTGGATAGCCCACTCATCCTGCATTTTACCAGTAGCTTCATTGGGCATAGGAAAGTGAGTATGCTCTACGGTATGTGCTAATTGGAAAACAATACTTAACACAAAACCTGCTACCAGACAAACGGTTAAGAATCCGATTAACCAGGGAATAGCTCCGACAGTTAAAATAGGAAGTACTACAAAAAGGAAAGCATGTGATAATTTATAAAACCAAAAAAGAATATGTTCTTTCACAGTCATTTTCTTTAAAGGAATGCCTCCTATGCGAAGTGAAAAATATTTTTTATAGTCTGTAACAAACACCCACCACATGTATAATAAGGAGTAAGCTGCCCAAAAATAAAAATGCTGGTAACGATGTATCTTATAATGCTCCTGTTCTTCACAAAGACGTAAAAAAGGGCGTGCTTCAATATCATCATCTACTCCGTGAATATTTGTGTAGGTGTGGTGAATTATATTGTGCTTTGTCTTCCACATATACTGGCTGGCACCTAAGAAATTAGCAAAATTGGACGCCAGGCTATTTACCCATTTATATCGGCTAAAACTACCATGTGCACCATCGTGCATGATGTTGAACCCAATTGCTGCGATCAAACAACCTAATAAGGTACACTCAAGTAAAGCCCACGCAGTCCCGGGGGTGAAAAATACCAAGTGAATGTAAGTCCCAAAGAAAGCCAGTAATAGAATGGCTGCTTTCAGGTATAGTTTGAAATTGCCAGTGGGGGCTTTTCCTTTCTCACTAAAATACTCGCTGATTTTTTTCTTTAATTCACTATGAAATGAAACGGCAAGCTTGGGAAATTTGGGACTCTGCATTTTTCTGAGGAATAAATAGTTATAACTATCTGACGAAGTTACCTAAAAATTGCTAGAATATGCTGCCAAACCGGGGTTATGCACAAGACTGGATAAATAATGACTTTTTTATAACAATTTAGGTTTCATTCTGTACCAGCGCATCCAACCCGGTGAGGCCTATCTTTTTCTCTGAAAGAAAACCTTCTGCGTATTTTACCCCAATTCTTTTCCCAAACATCCTGGCACGGGCAACAATGCCGTCATAAAAATCGGGAGAGGAGATATAGGTTTGAGGACCGTTTGCGTCGCTGGCGGCTGTGTGAAACTGTGTATTATAAGCTTCTATAGATTGCATTCTTTGTTCAAAAACATCGGTAATATCTATCAAAATATCCGGCTCGTGATACCAGTCTTGTATGTACTGAAAAACATAGCTGGGACGCCATTTGGGTTGGGGATTGCCATTTTCGTCTTTTGTCTCAATTTTTATCAGCCCGGAAAGAAAACAGGCGGTGCTAATGAGTTTGCCGGCACGCCCATGATCCGGGTGGCGGTCGTCCAAAATATTACCAATAACGATGGAAGGCTGGTATTTGCGTATGGCGCTGATGAGTTGCAATTGATGCGCTTCATCATTTTGAAAAAAACCGTCCCGCATTTTCAGGTTTTCTCGTGTAGCAGCGCCAATAATTTTGGCGGCATTGGCGGCTTCTTCGTAGCGGGTGGCGATGGTACCTCGGGTACCGAGTTCCCCTTGTGTAAGATCCAGCAAAGCTACTTTTTTCCCTTTCTTTATTTCGTTGATTAATGTGCCGGAACAACCCAGTTCAATATCATCCGGGTGTACGCCAATGGCGAGAATATCTACTTTCATCGATGCAAGTTAATAAATTCATGAAGCTGTAATGCAGTTGCCATCAGTTGTTTAACAACTAAAACTCAGTAATAGTTTAGGCTTACTTATTTCCGATAAGGATTTCCGTACCAGGCGGCATCTATTTCATTTACGAAATTTTCTATCTGCCTGTCGGTGGCATCACCCAAATCCCATTTTTGTTTAAGGCTGCTGCCAAAGAAGAAAGCGACCGTTTGGTACATACGGGCATTGACACCTCCTTTATATTCTTTGATAATTTCGTAGCAGTTGTTCCCTGTTTGCCGGTTAATGAGTTTCATTAATATTTTTCCCTGATAAACAGAAAGATTAGAGAGCGGATCGGAAAACTGTTTTTTCAATTCTTTTTCTCTGGTCTTGATATACGCTTTTCGCTCTTTTTTCGAAGTAACATTTACCAACTTTGCATTGATGTCATTGATAGTGGCGCCGGCTACTCTTGCATAAGGATAAGTAACATACACGGCATTGCGCAGCCTTGTCCATTCCTTGATAAACTTTTCCAGGTTTTTGGGAGCGAGCTTGGATATCCATACCATATCCTCTTCCTGATAGGTAAGCATTTCTCTATTGTACCAGATGGCATCTGTAATGATGGTATCGTTAGGACCCCATTTTTTCGATCGCTCTTCAAAAGATGGCATGGGAGGAATGGTATCCGTTTCGGCCGGAGGAGGAAGTACAATTTGTGCAGCAGCAAAACCGTGCATAGTCAGTAAGACTAGTATAATAAGTACGAATCGTAATAACCGGCATTGCATGCTGTAAAAATAGATAATGGCAATGATGGAGACAAGAATGCCGGTAAGAACGCTGTTTGTAAAACGTGAAAATTAGTCTTCCCGGCTGTTTTTATTGAGTTGTATCCTGCGTACCATGCTCATAATGATTCCAATAGCTGTGATAATGATACCCGTCCACAGCAGGTTGATCATGGGGAACTTATAAGCTTTTAATGTTACATATTCCAGAATGGAGTTGGACTCTTTTACGCCTATATCAGCTTTATCGCCTTCAAGGTGATTGATTTTAAGCACCAGGCTTTCGGCCATCACCGTATCCGGCACGGAAATAAGTGTTCCTTTTTTACTCAGTAACAAGGGTTGCGACGCATAGGAAGTAGCGTTGAAAGAATATACTCTTAAGGAAGCAACCGTTCCTTTATCGTCTGTAGCATAACCTTCCAGCGGTATATTGTCTTTGCTGGTAAGGCTTTCCAGTATAATATAGCCTTTGGAATAGTAAATGCTATCACCAATGCCTACTAGTTGGTTGCGGAAGGTTGCCGTGTCTATATTTTTCTCAGGATTGGGTAAGGCAGAGATATAGGTAAATACATCATGATTCCAGTAATGTCTTGAATCAGGATTTGCCATCAACCCTTCCTGGCCTTTATAATTTACAAAAGCGTTGGGCTTAAGTACAAAAGATTCATTGTTTTCTTTATTATTAAAAAGAATATGGAAATACCATTTTTGTTTTTGGGGATGGGCAGAGTCTTTTAAATAAGTGACTTCATATTTACCCATTTGCATGGGCACCCCTTTTACCAGCGTCAGGTTTTCGCCTGTTTTTTCCTTACTCTCTTCACCAAAGTCAATGGCTATACCACTTGTGTTATGCGACAGGATTTCTTTTTTCGAAGAAGAAATTAAAATCCCTACTAACACTAAGCCAAAGCCTACGTGAGCTACCGAGCCTCCCGATAATTTCAGCTTACCATTTACACCCAGCCAGATGTAGAGCAGGTTGGCAATAACGGCATACACAGCGGCTGCCAGTGCTATCCAAATAAGAATAAGGAAACCATAGGTTTGTTTATCGTAATACACATTACCAAAAGCAAGTATCAAGGTAGCTGCGATAGCCGCAATTACTGTGGGTATCCAAATCTTTTTGGTAAATGCTTTTGTAGGTGTTTGCTTATAACGCAGGTATTGCGTTACGGCGGTAAGTAAGCCGATAATAATAGCTACGAAAATTTGAATCTGATTATAAGCAAATTCTTCATCCTCCGGTGCAGCCAGCTTTGTACCAAATATTTTATTGAATACAGGCAAGGAAGTTTTGGCAATGATGATAATAGCGGCTAAAAAGAATACCAGCGAACCAATAAACATCCAGAACTCACGGGAAGAAGTAGCTTCTTCTTTTACTACAGCCGGAATTTGTTTATAGCGGGTGGCAAAAAATAGTAAGGCCGGAATGGTAAATGTAAACAGGAATATCAGCAACTGCCCGTTCATACCCAGGTCGGTAAAAGCATGTACGGATGCTTCGCCCAATACGCCACTTCTTGTAAGAAAAGTAGAGTAGAGGATGAAACCAAATGTAAGGATATAGAAAAGATAGGTAGTGCGAAGGGAATGCCCGGTATGCCGGTAAATAAGATGTGTGTGGATACCTGCTATCAAAATCAGCCAAGGTACAAGTGATGCATTTTCTACAGGATCCCAAGCCCAGTAACCACCAAAGGTAAGTGACTCATAAGCCCACCAGGCTCCCAGCATAATACCTACGCCCAGCGCTGCCGAAGAAAACAAAGCCCAAGGCAATCCTACTTTGATCCACTCCGTAAATTTCTTTGTCCATAGCCCGGCAATGGCAAATGCAAAGGGAATTAAGGTGGAAGCAAATCCTAAGAATAAAACCGGTGGGTGAATAACCATCCAGCGATTTTGTAAAAGTGGATTCAGATCGTTGCCATCCTGTATCATGGATAGATAATCCTGCCTGAGGCCTGCATTGGGATCAAAGTCAATATGCAGCGCAGGCGCGTTATCCAGCACGCCAGAGTCACGTAATAAGATAAAAGGATTAGAACCTATTTTTTTGCCAAACACATAAATGCCTATTACCATCGTCGCCAGGAAAAACTGCATAAGGCTTACAAGGGCCATTACCGGTGCTTCCCATTTACCGGCAGTTTTTATTACAATAAGTCCCAGGATGCAATGCCAAAAACTCCAGAGTAGGAAACTGCCTTCCTGGCCTTCCCATAAGCTGGCCAATAAATATTTTGATTCTAATGATCGGCTGCTGTGTTTCCAGGCATAGTGATACTCGAAAAGATGGGTATAAATAATAGACAACAGAAGGGTTAGAACGGCAATAACGGCTATTACTTCAATAACAAAAGCCCAACGGGCCAATTTTTTCCAAGGCAATGCATCCGGATGTTCGGCCAGCCGAGTTGTTTTATAGTAGGCAAAAGTGGCCACCAGCGAGGCTACTAATGATACTATCAAAAAGAAATGACCTAATTGTCCTGGTAGAAGATGCTCGCCTGTATAATTCATGAAAAGCTGTATTAGTATGCAGTATTCTCTGTGGTAGCCTGTAAGTTTTTATCGTTTACTTTCATGTCTTCTTTGTACTTGGAGGGGCATTTGGTTTGTATGCTTTTGCATTGAAAAATACCGTCCTCATATTTACCTTTTAACACTAAGCGTTCGCTTACTTCAAAATTTTCCGGCTTAGGATTATGGTAAATAACTTTTACCGTTTTGCCCAGCGTATCAACTGCGGTAAAGCTTAAATAATTAGGGTCTTTCAGCGCATCGTACTCCATAGGTTGCGACTTATCCCAGCGAGCCATCAGGTGCACATATTTACCGGGTTTGGCAATAGCCGTATCTACAGTATCGTAAGTGGCTGCTGTTTGTAAAAAGCTAATCAAAACGGCTATAGCGATAGCGATAAAGACAAGCAACAGGATGTGTATTTTCTTCATGAAGCCGGTGGTTTACAAATGCGGTGCAAAGTTATGTCAAAAAACCGTCATGCAACCGTCGTAAAAGGGTATTAACGGAAATGAAGGAGCTTTGTTCGCCAATAAAAAAAATAGTTGGGAAAAACTTTTAATCAATTGATTAACACAAATTAGTTGTAATAAGAACGATTGTTC
>CAZPPM010000135.1:0-8519 GCA_964588445.1 uncultured Citrobacter sp. | reverse complement strand
AAGGCTGATCAGTAATGATCGGCCTTTTTTGTTGCGCCTATGTTTTACGTTTACATTCTCTATTCTTTAAAATGCGATCGATTCTATGTTGGCTATGCTGCCGATGTGGAAGCTAGATTAGCCCGTCATAATGCCGGGTATATAAAAGCTACCCATAATTGTTATCCATATAAATGTTGCGCCAGCAAAGCATTTGCTACCGAAACAGAAGCAAGAAAGGAAGAAGCTCGAATCAAAAAGCAAAAAAGTAGAAAATATATTGAGCTATTAATTTCAGGGAAATGGTAGACACGCCCCGATTTCTAATCGGGGTGACCCGCAACGGCCGTAACGGTTCAACTCCGTTCCGGGGCACATAGAAAGGCTGATCAGTAATGATCGGCCTTTTTTGTTGCGCCTATGTTTTACGTTTACACTCTCTATTCTTTAAAATGCGATCGATACTATGTTGGTTTTGCTGCCTATGTGGAAGTTAGATTAACCCGTCATATTGCCGGGTATGTAAAAGCTACCTATTACCGTAGTAAGGGCGTATGTCGTAAAAAAGTATCCGTAAATAATGAATAACTTTACTGGTAAGAAAACAGGCTATAATGCGTATTGGATTTGATGCTAAACGGGTATTTCATAACCGATCGGGATTAGGTAACTACAGTCGTGACTTAGTGCGTGTGCTAGCCACCCACTATCCGCAACATGAGTACCTTCTTTATAATCCGAAAAAGGGAGGAATTAATTTTAGTGTAGACAAGGCTTGGGAGGTATATCCTAAAAAATGGTTGCACAAAAAGTTATCATCCCTCTGGAGAAGAAAATGGATAACCCGGCAATTACAATCCGATCAGTTAGATATGTTTCATGGACTGAGTAATGAATTGCCTTCGGGTATTACTCGTTCCAGCATACCGGCTGTGGTAACTGTCCATGATCTTATTTTTTATAAATATCCTGATTGGTATAAAACAGCGGATAGAATTATTCACCAAAAGAAATCTGTACAGGCAGCTGCAGCCGCTACCCGAATTATTGCTATTAGTCAGCAGACAAAAGAGGATATTATACACTACTTAGGTACACCGGCAGAAAAGATTACGGTCATTTATCAAGGATGCCATCCGGCATTTAAAGAAAGATATACTTCAGCAGATATAGCGGCAGTCAAAGAAAAATTTGCCTTGCCCTCAGAATATCTTTTAAGTGTAGGTACTATTGAAACAAGGAAGAACTTGCTAACAACGGTAAAGAGTATGCTGCATCATGATCTCCCACTAGTTGTGGTAGGCAAGCCGACACCGTATAAAAAAATTGTAGAAGAGTTTATAACAGCGAATCAACTGCAATCTCGTGTACACTTCCTAAGTGGTGTAAGCATGGAGGAACTGGCAATGCTGTACCAGCATGCATTTGCTTTATGTTATCCTTCCATTTATGAGGGGTTTGGTATTCCTATTATTGAGGCTTTGTTTAGCAAAACCCCGGTTATTACCAATAAAGAAGGTTGTTTTAAAGAAGCAGGTGGTCCGCATAGTTTTTATATGCCGGTAATGGATGAGGAGGCTATGGCTGCTATCATCCGTCAACTGCAGCAAGATGCTGCATTGTATGAAAGCTGTAGTGAAAATGGGTATCAATATGCACAGCAATTTACGGATGAGTCAATTGCTGCACAATTGATAAATACCTACGAAACCATTGTGGCTAAAAAATGAAGCAGTGAAAATACTTCTAGTGGAGTAGGAGTATACTTATTGTTATTACCCTTGAATCCCATCATCCATAATTTTGTAGACAGGTAACATGGAATTATTTGAAAACGATATACAACAGGCTCTCACTGTATTGAAAGAAGGGGGTATTATTCTTTATCCTACTGATACAATATGGGGCATCGGTTGTGATGCTACCAATGCGGCGGCTGTACAGAGAGTATTTACAATAAAAAAACGAGCGGATAGTAAAAGCATGATTGTGTTGGTAGCTGATGAACGGGATATTATGCAATATGTTGCCGCACCCGATCCATTAGTTTTTGATTTTATTGCCGGCTATAAAAAACCAATAACGGTTATATATAACGGAGCTCTGGGGCTTGCAGATAATCTGACGGCCGCTGATGGAAGTGTGGGCATCCGGATATGTAAAGAAGACTTTTGCAGACATTTAATAAAAAGGTTTCGAAAGCCGATTGTTTCTACTTCCGCCAATCTATCGGGAGAGCCTTCGCCAGCTAATTTTTCAGCAATTGCTCCGGCAATTATTCAGCAGGTGGATTATGTTGTCAACTACCGCCAGAGTGATACGAGAGTTGCCGAACCTTCAGCTATCATACGCTGGGAAGAAGGAATGGCAAACATTATACGTCCTTAAGGCCAGGTAAGTATATTTGTAGCTTTATGAAGATTGATTTTTCAGTTAAGGAAAAAGAATTGTTTACACTAATAGCCAGCGCAGCGAAAGGGTTGGGGATAGAAAGCTATGCCATTGGAGGATTTGTACGGGATAAAATTTTAGGACGTCCTTCAAAGGATATAGATATCGTTTGTATAGGGGATGGCATTGCCTTAGCAGAATCTACTGCCCGTAGGTTTATTCCGACACCGGGCGTAAATGTGTTTAAGAATTTTGGTACCGCGCAAATCAAAACGGCAGATTTTGAAATAGAATTTGTAGGAGCCCGTAAGGAAAGTTATCGCTCTGATTCACGTAAGCCTAGCGTAGCGGTAGGCAGTTTTCGGGACGATTTAGAAAGACGAGATTTTACCATCAATGCACTGGCAATACATCTTGATCCGGATAAGTATGGAGAGTTGGTAGATGTCTTTAATGGAATAGAGGATTTGCAAAATAAAATTATTCGCACACCTCTACAACCCGATAAAACATTTATTGATGATCCGCTGCGAATGATGCGAGCTATTCGCTTTGCTACGCAGTTACAATTCACCATTGAGCCTGCCACTTATGCGGCAATAAAAGAAAATGCAGAGCGTATACGTATCATTTCAAAAGAACGTATCGCTGATGAACTCAATAAAATAATCTTGTCGCCCAAGCCTTCTATCGGTTTCGATCTTTTATATAAAGCAGGGTTATTGAATATTATTTTTCCGCAAATGGTGGCGCTGGCAGGGGCGGAGTATATTGATGGGCATGGACATAAAGATAATTTTTATCATACGCTGCAAGTACTGGATAATATTGCTGTGCATACTGATGATCTATGGTTGCGCTGGGCAGCAATACTACATGATATTGCCAAGCCGGCTACTAAGCGCTTTGAAGAGGGACATGGCTGGACATTTCATGGTCACGAAGTAGTGGGAGGAAGAATGGTACCCAAGATTTTTACACAGCTAAAATTACCGCAAAATGAAAAAATGCGACTGGTAAGAAAGCTTGTGGAATTACATCTTCGTCCTATTAGCCTTACGAAAGAAAATATTACCGATGCGGCTATCCGCCGTTTGCTATTTGATGCAGGAGAAGATTTTGAATCACTGATGCTACTTTGTGAAGCTGATATCACTTCTAAAAATAAATACAAGGTAAAACGCTATCTGGAAAATTTTCAGATGGTGCGGCAGCGCTGTAAAGAAGTGGAGGAAAAAGATCAGATCCGCAACTGGCAACCACCTATCGATGGGCTGGAAATAATGACAATGTTTGGGTTACAACCTTCTAAATCGGTAGGTATTCTAAAAGATGCGTTAAAAGATGCTATTTTGGATGGTGATGTGCCCAATACGTTGGAGGATGCCAAGCTGTTTTTAGTAAAAAAGGCAGAAGAAATAGGATTAAAGCCGGTTAAAGGATAAATTGTAAATTTGCTTATGGCTATTTTAAAATTCAGGATTTACTTTGAAGAGGATGAAAGTATCTATCGGGATATTGTGATAAAACACAAGCAGAACTTCAAAGATTTGCATGACGCGATATTGCGTTCTTATGAGTTTGATTCAAAGCATAAAGCTACTTTTTACCGTAGTAATGATCATTGGCAAAGAGGACGGGAAATAAGCCTGGAAGTATATGAAAAAGAGTATAAAGTTCCACCGCTATTGATGCAGGAAACGGTGATTGCGACAGAGATTCGTGATCCCAATCAGAAATTTATCTATGTATATGATTTTAATAAGCTCTGGAGTTTTATGGTAGAGCTGATTAATATTTCTAATGAGGAAAATCCCAAGATTACGTATCCCTCCGTTGCCCGAACAGAAGGGATTGGGCCAAGTCAATATGGAACGAAGGGGCTGCTGGGCGAAAAGTTTGCAGATGTAGAAGAAAAATATGATCTCTCGCAGGTAGGAGAAGGTTTTGGAGAAAAAGATGAAGACGGAGAAGATATGGCATCAGAAGAAACTGTTGACGAAGAAGAATAAACTAGTATCAGTCATAGAAAAAGCCCCGTCTGGTTATCTTGCTGACGGGGCTTTTTTATCCAACTAAATATGTCGCATTCAAAAACGGTTATAATTGTAGCAGGGCCAACAGCCGTAGGCAAAACAGCGATAGCTATTCACTTAGCTACGGCATATAGTACTGCTGTAATTTCAGCCGATAGCCGTCAATGCTATAAAGAGCTCAATATAGGTGTCGCAAGACCTTCACCGGAAGAGCTTGCGACTGTACCTCATTATTTCATTGCCAGCCATTCTATAAAGCAAGAGGTATCTGCGGCTAGCTTTGAGCAGTATGCGTTGGAAAAGGTAAAAGAAGTTTTTGTTGATCGGGATATAGCTATTGTATGTGGCGGTACAGGCTTGTACATCCGGGCTTTTTCTGAAGGCATGGATATAATTCCTGCCATTGACCCGGAAATAAGGAATACTATCGTAACAAACTACAAGGAAAAAGGATTAGAATGGCTCCAGGAAGAATTGCAAAAAGAGGATCCGCTTTTTTGTGAGCAGGGAGAAATACGAAATCCTCAACGCTGTATGCGGGCATTGGAAGTAATACGAGGAACGGGGCAATCTATTACAAGCTTTCAAAAAGGAAATAGAACAGCACGCCCTTTTACTATTATTAAAATTGGCTTAGAGTTACCTCGTGATTTATTATACGAAAGAATTAATCAACGGGTAGATAAGATGATGGTGCAAGGGCTTTTGGAAGAGGTAAAGCAGTTGCAATTGTACAAGGATTTAAATGCGTTGCAAACAGTAGGCTATACAGAATTGTTTGATTATTTAGGAGGCAACAACACGCTTGATAAAGCTGTTGAAAAAATAAAGCAACATACACGCCACTATGCCAAGCGTCAAATGACATGGTTTAAACGAGATAAGGAAATGACATGGTTTCATCCAGGAGACAGTGACGAGATTCTTACTTGGCTAAATAAACAAGTGAAGTAGCTATAGATTTTTTTAGATGCAGCGGGGCGTTTTTAAATATGCTGTTTAAATTGTTTAGGTGTTTGTCCGGTTTTTGTTTTAAAAACGGTGGAAAAATATGCTGGAGAAGAGAAGCCTGTTTTATAAGCGATTTCTCCAATGCCGAGGTCTTCATGTTGAAGATAGTATTTTGCTTTACTTATTCGAGTATTGAGCACATACTCGTTAACAGTAGTATCCAGTAATGCTTTTACTTTTCGGTAAAGTTGAATTTTTGAAATGTTTAGTTCTTTGCCTATTTCATCAGATGTCAAGTTTTCATTGGAGATATTTTTTTCTACGACAGCTTTAAAGTCTGCTATAAAAAGACGATCTGACTTTTTCCCTCCTGTTTTTATGTTAGCAGGAAGTCCGAGGCTATAATGTTCCTTTAATTTATCTCGGTTGACCAAAAGGTTTTGAATAGTTCTTTGCAAATTAGCTGCATTGAAAGGCTTGGTAATATAGGCATCTACTGCAGCTTCGAGCCCCTCTGCCTGATGCTGTTCTGAAGACTTTGCGGTTAATAATATAATAGGGATATGCGCGGTACGTACATCTTTTTTAAGCTGCTGGGCAAGCGTTATACCGTCTTTCACCGGCATCATCACATCAGAGATAATGATGTCGGGCATTTGTTCAAAAGCTAGTGCAGTTCCTTCCGATCCATTTGTTGCTTCATAAATAGTATAATGCCCCGTCAGTTTGTTGGAAAGAAAAGCTCTCATTTCAGGGTTATCTTCTATTAGTAATATTGACTTTCGTTCTTCTTTAATAGAGGATATATTTTCGGCTATTGCATAAGAACTTAAGTCGGGAGTATGTAAATCTGCCAAAAAAATATTCTCTTCTTCCGATGTAAACTTTTGTGATATGTCTACAGAGTGTAATTGTTCTCGAGAAAAATGAGCATTACCCAGGGGTAGCACAATAGTAAAAGTGCTGCCTTTACCTTTTTGGCTATTTACCCGTATGCTGCCTTTGTGTAAATCAATCAACTCTTTTACCAGTGGCAGTCCTAATCCGGATCCTTTATGCTTACCGTAATCACCTTGGTAAAAGATATCAAATACTTGTTTTGTTTCTTCAGGTGACATTCCGATGCCGTTATCTTCTACCAATAAATCTACACTATTGGTAAGCGCATTTTTTTGAATGTGAATGGTGATAAACCCATTATCGGGAGTAAACTTTAAGGCATTGGATAAGAGATTAAAGAAGATTTTGTCGAGCATACTTTCGTCGGCCCATATTTCTAAACTTCTTTCAGTAGTAAGTAGGCGACAATCGATATTTCTTTTTTCTGCTATAGGCTTAAAGGTTTGGATAATTTCATTAACAAACGCAACTATATCGGTGGGAGTAGCAGTAACCTGCATTTTATTAAATTCTATTTTTCTGAAATCAATCAGTTGATTCAGTAGCCTTAATAAACGCAAAGCATTTTTTTGTACCATTTTTAACGGCTGCTTCACTGCTGTACCTAGTTTTGGCTGTTCAATAAGCTCTTCCAATGGAGCTAATATCAAACTGAGAGGCGTACGAAATTCATGAGAAATATTAGTGAAAAAGTTAAGCCGGGCCTGATGAGCCGCCTCTTCCTTTACTGACATTTCCTGCAACTGTTCATTTTTCTTTGATAGCTGTTTGTTTATTCTTTTATTCAGCATTCTGGAGTAGAATAGAAGTCCGGCAAATACAAGCGCTAGCACTAGTGTTGCAGCAAAAACATATAAAAGATTGCGTTGCGTGTAGTAGGTATGCAACTGTTCTGCCATTACCTGTTGTTGTTTTTCAATATCTCCTTGCTGTTCCAGGATCTTACCTGACTGTAGGCTCATCATTCTTACATTGGTCGAGTCTACAACCAGCGTCTGTAGCAATGTTTGTTTTGATACAGCTTCTTTATTGAGAATTTTAACAGCATTTTGAATAGATTCTGCTCCCCCTGTAGGATAGAGTAACGAAGCGGTTAATATTTTTTCGTTGATAAACTCCATTCCTACGTCTTTTCCGTGCAATGCATCTACGCCTATAATTTTTACTTTATCAGTCAATCCCATTGACTCTAAGACTTCATGTGCACCTTGTCCCATAACATCATTGTGTGCAAAAACCAGGTCTATATGATGTAAGCTTGCTGCGATTTTCCCCAATGCTTCCTTAGCTCTTGGCTTTACCCAATCACCATTTACCCGATGAGTAATTTTAATATGAGGATAATTTTTAATCGCGTCCAGAAACCCTTTTTCTCTTTCAATGGCAGGAGAAGAAGCAGGCAGACCGGTAATTTCGACAATATTTCCCGCTCCCTTTAAAAGGGAAGCAGTGTACTGACCGGCATTATAACCAATTTCATAATTGTCGGCTCCGATATAGTTGGTGTAACTGTTGGAGGCGGTTTTTCTATCCACCACAATTACAGGTATACTTTTGCTATAAGCTTCTTCTACAATGGGTGTTAACGGCTGTGCTTCATTTGGCGAGATAATTAAAAGGTCAATTCTGCTATTCAATAACTCTCTTACTTGTTCTATTTGCAGATTGCTGCTATCGTTAGCCTGTTTATAAACCAATTCAATGTCAGGATGAAACACTAATTCTGTTTTCATTTCGCTGAGCATGGCTTTTCGCCAATTATCGGCATCACCGCATTGCGAAAACCCAATTCGATACCTTTTTTCTTCTTTCTTATTACAGGCGATACAAAGTAAAGACAGGCAAATAATAGTAAGCAGGCATTTCGTTGGGCGAAATGATTTTGTTTGTTGGCGAAACATGGCGGCAATCATTAATTAATGATACAATAATGGTACTTTTTTTTAAATTTTTGATACAAAATTGAAAATCGAGGTTTTTGTTTTTTGATTGATATTTTATAGTATATTGATTTTCATTTGATTAATTATTTATATAAATAATCAAATAATCGAAACGGATTGATATAAAATCGAAAGCATAAAAATGTTGTTTGCGGCTATTTTGCTTCAAATTAGACTTGCCAAATGAATAAGAAACTCGTTTTTTGGAGTATTGTAGTAGCCTTGGGTGGACTACTATTTGGTATGGATGTAGCCGTTATTTCAGGTGCTGAACAAGAAATTCAGCGCCTTTGGCAATTAAGTGATGTTGCGCATGGCC
>CAZPPM010000134.1:0-8571 GCA_964588445.1 uncultured Citrobacter sp. | reverse complement strand
GCCAATAAACTGATGCCCGTAATTTTCAGTATTTTTTTCATAAACGGATTCGTAGATTTTAGTGTGCAAAATTGCAAATATGAAGCCAAAAAAGCAATAAATTGCCTGCAAATCAATCATTAAGATTGCGGAAGAAGGTTTTTTTCTTCATAAATATGCGATAAAAAGCTCTCAGGAGATGAGTAGGGATGGATAATGGCTTAGTGCGGGAGTAATTACGTGTAATAATATAAATTTGATGATGAACCCGGAACGGAAAGAAGTGCTTTTATCGGTTTTGGCAAAAAGGCAGCCGGATATAACTGTTGTACTGGAAAATGTATTTGACCCGCATAATATTTCTGCCGTGATGCGTACCTGCGATGCCATCGGTATACAGGAGATTTTTATTGTTACCACCCGTATTGCCCGGCATAAAAAATGGGGAGCCAGAAGTTCTTCTGGTTCTGCTAAATGGCTCACCATTCATCAGTATGATAACCTGGAAGAGTGTATAGCCACTTTGCGTTCCCGATACGATAAGATTTATACCACACATCTGGCTGAAGGTGCTAAAGGTTTGTATGAAATAGATTTTACAGAAAAGCTGGCGCTTGTATTTGGTAATGAGCATGCGGGTGTAAGCGAAGAAATAAGATCGCTATCGGATGGAAACTTTATAATTCCACAGCAAGGTTTTATTCGCTCGCTGAATATAAGTGTGGCCTGTGCCGTAACTTTATACGAAGCATATCGGCAAAAGAATAATGCGGGTCATTATCAGCGGGATGCTATGAGTGAATCTGTAAAGGCAGATTTGATGAAACGGTGGAGTTTACATAGACGGAAATTATCATAGACCATGAAAAGGGGTGCAGAAAATGTTAAGGCAAGGAGATAAAGACATGATAAAAGCGATTAGTATAAGTGTAGGATTGTTGTTGGGAAGCCTGTATCAGCTATCTGCTCAGCAGGTAAGAAACATGAAGATGACAGAGTTGAATGAACTGATAGAAACCAGCACAACACCGATGGTAATTAATTTTTGGGCTACCTGGTGTGTGCCTTGTTTACAGGAGATTCCTTACTTTATATCGGTAGCAAAGGAGTTTAAAGAAGAAGGTGTATCACTCTTGCTCGTTAGCTTAGATATGCAGGAGGACTCTGCCAAAGTAGAGCCGTTTGCTATCAAAAGAAAAATTACAGCGCCTATCGTTTGGTTAAACGAAACGAATGCTGATTATTTCTGCCCCATCATCGATGATCGCTGGTCAGGATCGGTACCGGCCACCTTATTTGTCAATACAAAAATGAAGTATAGAAAGTTTTTAGAAAAAGCGCTTTCGGAGGAAACACTGCGCAAAGAGATACAACAACTCGTCAATCCTATACAATAATTGATAATACCTATTTCTGTTGTTTAAAAAAGAATCACAAATGAGAAAAACGTTGTTACTGTTAACGGTTCTGGTAGCAGGCTTTTTGCTGCAGACAAAAGCACAAAAAAAGATTTTTTCGTACAATGAATTGTTTAAAGGAGCATCTACAAATGTATCAAAACCCCTGCCCGTTATCAGAGGGTGGGCAGATGACGATCATTATCTGGAAATGCGAAAACCTACACCGGAAGCAGAGAAGAGCGAGCTAATGGCGGTGAATGTAAAAACCGGTAAAGCCACTGTATATACAGGAACAGTTCCTGCTACAACAGGGTTCAGAGGTGGACCTGCAGCGAATAATCACGGCGTCAAAGATGCTGTTAATATACTTGCCTCTCCCGATGGTAAATGGGTGGCTTATACCAAGAAAGATAACAATCTCTACATGACGGAGCTGGCAACAAAGACCGAAACACAATTAACCAACGATGGCTCAACAACGATTAAGAATGGCTATGCTTCCTGGGTATATTATGAAGAAATATTAGGAAGAGGTAGTCGGTATCGTGCATTTTGGTGGAGTCCGGATAGCCGCCATATCGCTTTCATGCGTTTTGATGATGCAAAACTTCCGGTATTTCCGATATACGTATTAAAAGATCAGCATGGTTTTTTAGAGAAAGAGTATTACCCCAAACCTGGTGATAATAACCCGGAAGTAAAAATAGGAGTCGCATCAGTTGCTAACCGTTCGGTTTCGTGGGCTGATTTTGATCCTAAACAGGACCAGTATTTTGGCGCACCCTATTGGACACCTACTGGCCAGCTATGGGTGCAATGGATGAATCGCGGACAGGATAACCTGAAGTTATATGCTGTTGACTTGGGTACAGGTGCAAAGCAGGAAGTATATGATGAGCAGCAAAAAACATGGATAGATTTAGATGATGCTAACCGTGTAACCTTTATCAATAAGGGAGCGAATTTTATTATAAGCAGTGATAAAGATGGCTGGCAAAACCTTTATCTCCATGATATAACCGGAAAGCTCATCAATCCCATAACGGTAGGTAACTTTTGGGGTACCAGTATTGTGAAGATAGATGAGAAAGCCAAGACGATTTATTTCAGAGCCCGTAAGGAAAACAGTGCCCGCTTTGATTTTTATAAAGTGGGTTTAAATGGCAAGGGTTTAACGCGTTTATCTTTTGGTGATTTTTCCCATGATCAAATACAGCTATCACCCAATGCAAAATATTTTATCACTACCTATTCCAATATTTATACGCCTACGGCAATGGCCATTGTAGATGCAAAAGGAAAGATGGTAAAAGAGTTGGGGGATATAAAAGGGGCTGCATTTGAACAGTATCAATTACCCCGCACGGAAATGATAAAAGTAAAATCATCGGATGGTGTTTTTGATTTACCAATGACGATAACCTATCCTGTCAATTTTGATCCTGCAAAAAAATATCCTGTACTGGTGAGTATTTATGGCGGACCTAATGCCGGTACAGTTTATGACAGATGGGCGCCGGTAGGGCAGGGCATTACACAATGGTGGGCACAGGAAGGTGTCATTCAGGTAAAAATGGATAATCGTAGTTCCGGTCACTTTGGTAAAGTAGGGCTCAACTATATTCATCGTCAATTGGGTAAATGGGAAATAGAAGATTATATGAGTTGTGGCGAATGGTTACGTAAGCAACCGTGGGTAGATGATACGAAGATTGCGATGACCGGCGGTAGCTTTGGTGGCTACTTAACCTGCATGGCGCTTACGTATGGTGCCAATGTATTTACACACGGCGTAGCCAATGCCTCTGTAACAGATTGGCAGTTTTATGATACACATTACACAGAGCGTTTTATGGATACACCTACAGAAAATCCTGATGGTTACAGAAATACATCGGTGATGACCTACGCTAATCAGTATAAAGGGTTGTTGCGTATTGTACACGGCACTTCTGATGATAATGTACATATGCAAAATAGCCTTGCACTGATTGATAAGCTACAAAATCTGGGGAAGCGTTTTGAGTTTATGCTATATCCCGGTGAGCGGCACGGAATAGGAGGCACAGTAGCGCTTAAAGGCACACATAGCAGAAACGAAGCCTATGCTTTTTATTATAAAAATCTATTAGAGAAAGCCATGCCGCAGGAGCTTTGGCAGCCATAAGCAGAAGCAGTAAAGTTGTTGAAATAAAGGCCGGCGTACCGGCCTTTATTTTTATTCGGAACTGTTTTCTTTTATTTTTTGCAAAAGCAGCAAAAAATAAACACCTGCCGTAAGGCTGACTGCGGATAAGATACCGCCCAGCAAACTGCCTGAGTCAATACTTTTTGCAACTGAAAAACCAATAAGTGCCATAAAGCAAAGAATAAGCATACGTCGGAAAAGGGGATGATACAACATAAGCGGGGTTTTAGTGGTAATGGGGAGTTGTCAATCAAAGGATGCAGGCGCGTTGTTTTTCCATACAAAAAGAACTTTTTTTAATGCTAGCTATTATGTTCCGACAATCTCCTTTACTACTTTACAAGGATTACCTACTGCTACTACGTTGCCCGGAATATCTTTTGTTACAACACTTCCGGCTCCAATGATAGTATTATCACCAATGGTTACACCTGGCATAACCGCTACGTTACCACCGATCCAAACATTGTCACCAACGATAATAGGTTTGGCATATTCAAGTCCTTTGATTCTTTCTTGTACATTGATAGGATGCCCTGCTGTATAAAAGCCACAATTAGGGCCTATAAAAACGTTCTTGCCAAATTGTACTTTGGCGCAATCGAGAATGACCAGGTTATGATTGGCGTAAAAATTTTCGCCTATCTCTATGTTATAGCCATAGTCGCACCAAAAAGGCTGTTCAATAAGAAAGCTTTGGTATGTTTTACCCATTATCTTTTTGATGAGCTGGTTTCTTTTTTGAGTGTCTACATAGTCGGTTTTGTTATACTCCTGGCATAGCGTTTTACAGGCAGATCGCTCACTGATTAATTCTTTATCACCGTTGGCATCGTATAACAATCCTTGCTTGCATTTTTCTTTTTCTGTCATTTGTTCAAGTTTAGTTTTTGCCTTTTCAAACCGGTAAACAATATTCTTCAATCCGAAGCCTTTATTGTTCTAACATGAACCAAAGCGATGAGATGGTAGCAGAAGCATAAATTGGAATCATCTTGCAGTTTCATATTTTCTTATATACTCAAGGTTTACTACGTCAATTTTTTCTTCGCTACGCTTCCAGTCAATAATATAAGACCAGGAAGTGATATAATACTTCTTGTTGTTAAGGATTATGAATATTGCTTCTTGATATTTTAAAAGCTTTCCTGTTTCAACGCTCTCAATCGGAAGTGATAATTTCAGTGTCTTAAATTTGGAATTTTTTAGTTGAAGTATCCCTTTTTGAGATTTTAAGAAGTTGGCTGTATCGTCATCTGGTATTTTATGAAGCCCGTCTTCGTCGTAATAAAAGAGGTCTTTATTTTCTGTTTGTAAAACCTCACCTAAAAATTGTGTTTTTTCTACTTTCTTTACTTTTTCTTTTAGCCTTTCAAATTCCAGAAAATTGATAATTTTTATTTTTTCTGCAAAGGGAATTAAAGAAATGCCAATTGCGGAGAAAAGAAAAACTAAAGAATAATTGCTGTCTAAAGCATGTATCGGTTTAGAGCAAAAGAATGGGTAGAAAAAAAGAATAAATAGAAAAACAGCGTATAGGGTAATTAATATGTAGAAAATGTTCTTTTTTGTTTTCATAATAAATGAGTTTACATTTTTTTAAAATTATCCCATTTATCCATTATGCATAAATTTTAGGAATGTTATGTCTTGACGAAAAATAGATATTCTTATTTTGACTCTGTATATTAAACTAAATACATTAAATGTATACATTTTTTCATGCATTTTATGATGGCTAAGAATACTTGTTAATGCTTTCAAAGTTTACAGCTATAAAAAAGCGAAAGTGATACCACTTTCGCTACGATAATGTATAAAGTATCAACGCTATAACTACTAGCGCTTACTGTACACGCTTAATGGTACAACCTACCGAGCGGGTTTTGGTAGTAGATACCTCTTTGCCACCTACCATTTCATCAATAGCAATTTTTAAATGTTTGCGGGTTACCTGGTCAGGCCCGTTGGCATTATCATCAATAGCTCCGTGATACACTAATTTACCTTCTTTGTCAAAAAGGAATACTTCCGGTGTGCGGGTAGCACCAAATGTATTAGCCATCGCAGAATTTTTGTCTACCACATAATTGAAATGGTATTGCTGGTCGGCTGCATACGTTTTCATGTCTTCAAAGGAGTCGCCGTTAGTACGGGAAGCTTCGTTGGGATTTAGTAGGATCACACCTACTTTGTTGTCCAAGGCGTATTTGCAAGACTCCATCGTACGGGATTGGTATTTTACTACTACCGGACAAGTGTTACAACTAAACATTACCAGTAATCCGTTTTCTTTAGCGGCATCTTTGAAAGAAACTTCTTTGCCGGAAATGTCTTTCATTTTTACTTCTTTATCTGGCAGGGTAGATCCAATAGGTAAGGGCTCACTTGTTATTGGTTTCAGCGCAAGGCCTACTACTACAAGGGGGGCTAAAAGAAATAAAAGCTGTCTCATAAGAAAATATTTTTTATGTGTAACAAATGTCAGCAAAAATTATGCAGAAATTACCCCGCCAGTAGATAATTTATTCCTTTCATCTACTTCATGCTTTAGCGAATTGATGCTCACGTTGAGCTCAAAACCTATTAATAATACCAATGAGTTGAAGTAGATAAAGAGCATGAGGATCAATATAGTACTTATTGATCCATAGAGCTCGTTGTAATTGGAAAAATTGCTTACATAGTAAGAGAAGCCCAGTGTGAATAAAACCATCAGCACCGTTGCCAGAATAACACCGGGGTTGATCAATTTCCATTTCTTATGCGTAGCAGGTGCATAGCGATAGATAAAGGAAATGGAGAAGAATATCATAGCAAGAATCACAACCCAGCGCAGGTTATGAATAATGGCGATCAGTGTCGTGTTTTGTACGCCCAGCCAGCGCAATACAGCGCCTTGCATGATAAGTGCTGCAATAGCGATGAAGAATAAAATAAATAAAATGAATGTAAGCCGCAGTGCTATCCAGCGTTGCTGCATGCCTTTTCTTTCACGGAAGCCGATATACTTTTTGTTGAAAGATCGCATGATGCCCATTACTGCATTGGAGGAGAAAAACAGCGCCAGCAGGAAACCCGTAGAAAGTAAATCGGTACGTTGATTATTCAATATGCTCGATAAAAAATGAATAACGCCTGCGTTGTTTTCTTCTCCGGGTATCACATCCCGTATGAGTTGAAAGACTTCATTGATAAATTCTTTTGAAATAGGTATATACGGAATCAAAGTAAAGAGAAAAATAACGGCAGGAGGAATGGCCATCGTAAAATTAAACGCAATGGCAGAAGCTCTTTCTGTAAAGCCCGTTGTTCTTGCTTTTGTAAAAAAGAAACTAACCGTATCAAACAAAGCAATACCCTGAAAGCCTGGTAAGAATATTTTTTTACTTTTTCTTACCAGCCATTTTACCGGCTTCGCCGTTAATAGTCGTCTTTTTATTTTCGTTAGCAAGTGCATACTAGATAATGCCTACTTTATATTTCTTTTGTTTAACTCGCTTTGATAAATGCGGGCATATTTCAAATGGTCAGCATAATTGGTAGTAAAAATATGTGTGCCATCAAAAGCACTACTTGCAACAAAATACAGGTAATCAGTTTTAGGGGCATTGAGTACAGCCTCTACGGTTTCGAGCATAGGTGTGCAAATAGGCCCCGGAGGTAAACCTTTATTAATATAGGTATTATAAGGTGATACAACTTTTAAATGCTCGTGCAGGATGCGGCGCAAACCAAAGTTTCTTAAGGCAAATTTTACCGTAGGGTCTGCTTGTAGCGGCATACCTATCCGGATGCGATTTAAATACGTACTGGCAATATTAGGCCTGTCTGTTTTGGCATTTGTTTCCTCATCAATAATTGAAGCAACAGTGACTACTTCAACAGGAGAGAGGCGAAGACTGTCGGCTTTGGCTTTTCTTTCCGCTGTCCAAAAATTTTGATAGGCAATATAAAACTGCTTGAAAATAGTGGCAGGATTGCTATTCCACTTTAAAGTATAGGTGAGTGGCAGTGCGGCAGCCATAACCGTTGTAGTATCTAATCCAAAAGCTCGTAATGAGTCTGCATTATTGAGGTAGTGCAGCATGGCTGTGGAGTCACATTCAAATGCTTTGCCAATGCGGCTGGCTAATACTTCCTTGGTTCTTATTTTGGTAATAACAAAATTCACGGGCGACTGCTGTCCGTTTTTAAGTAGGCGTACCAATTGCATTAAACTGGTGCCTTTTTTTATTTCATAGCGACCCGGTTTGATATCGGTATACTTGAGGAGACCGGCTACTTTGTCAAACCACCAGTTTGTATTTATGATCTTGTTATGCTGCAAGCTATCCGTTACTTGTTGATAGGTTGCATGGGTAGGGATGTAAAGGTATTTCTGTTGCGGGGGGGTAACAGATGCTCCTAAGAGCTTCCATGCGGTAAAAGCACCTGCTATAATGAAAAAGGCCAGTAGACCGAGTACTATTTTTTTCTTCATGAAGATGGATTTTCCTCTTGGATAGATAACGAGAACAAATTAAACAAAAAACCCTGTCAATAGCGACAGGGTTTTGCTATAAAAAAATCAAATAGTTTATTTTCCAGAATCAGGAGCGGGTAATGCACCTTCCTGTGGTAATGTCAATTGGTTAGCGGGTGGTGCTGTTTGTGCAGGGCTGGCTCCTTTTAATTTATCTGTATAATCTGTTCCACCACTGCCACCGCGAGAAATGAAAATAACAGACAACAAGCATAAAACAGCAATTACTCCACTAAATACCCAAGTTCCTTTTTCCAGTACGTCCGTTGTTTGCTTTACACCCATAAACTGGTTGCCAATACCGGCAAAAGTGCCTGACAAGCCACCCCCTTTGGGATTTTGAATCAATACAAAAAGAGAAAGTATAATAGACGCTATTATTATCAGTATCACAAAAAGAATAATCATATCACGATTGCTTTAGAGAATCAATTTTGGCTGCAAAATAAGAGCTTTTGGAGGGATTCTGCAAACTTAAT
>CAZPPM010000133.1:0-8671 GCA_964588445.1 uncultured Citrobacter sp. | reverse complement strand
AATACGGAGCCGATTTGGTTTTACATTCTGCTACAAAATTTATTGATGGGCAAGGTAGGGTATTAGGAGGCGTTGTTGTGGGCCCTAAAGAATTAGTAAAGCAATTATATCTTTTTATTCGTAATACAGGACCATCGCTTAGTCCTTTTAATGCATGGGTGCTTACTAAAAGCCTGGAGACTTTGTTTATACGGATGGATAGACATGCGGCAAGTGCTTTAAAAATAGCCCAGCATTTTGAAAAACATCCTCAGTTAAGTTCGGTGAAGTATCCTTTCTTGGAATCGCATCCTCAATATGGTATTGCAAAAAAACAAATGTCAAATGGCGGTGGAGTACTTACGTTTGAATTAAAGGGTGGGTTGGAAAAAGGTCGCTCGTTTTTAAATGCGCTTAAGATGATTAGCATGACGAATAATCTTGGCGATAGCAGAACTATTGCTGCGCATCCTGCCAGTACCACACATTCCAAACTAAGTGAAGAGGAAAGGCAGGCTGTAGGTATTACACCTGGGTTAATTCGCATATCCGTAGGGCTGGAACATCCTGATGATATTATAGCCGATATAGATCAAGCCTTACAATAACTTATTAGTAAGTTTTAGCTTTTCTCCATTTTGCTAGTTGCTGTAAAGTAGCTCGTATATCTTTAGGTAAAGGAGCTTCGAGGCTTTTGTTTTCTCCATTAGGTAATACAAAGGCTAATTGCCAAGCATGTAGAGCCAGCCGGCTTAAAAGTGGTTTTTCTTCTTCTTCGTTTTTCGAAAGCTTGAATTTTGATTTTATAGAAGAAAGTAAAATAGGTTTGTTGTCGCCATATAATTCATCACACACAATAGGGTGGCCTATTTCTTTCATGTGAACACGTATTTGATGTGTACGTCCTGTGTGAATTTGAAAACGCATCCAGGAAAATAACCCATAGCTCTCGGTGACTTCATAATCGGTGATGGATTCTTTGCCTTTACGATAAATCGTCATAATTCCTTTTTTTATCGGGTGCTCGGCTATGGGTGCATTTACTGTTCCAGCGGTTGGGTTGGGTGCGCCCAATACAAGTCCGGCATATATTTTTTTCGTTTGCCTTTCTTCAAACTGCTGGGAAAGATGTTTATGCGCTTCTGCTGATTTTGCAAAAAGGATAAGACCACTGGTGTCTTTATCCAGCCGATGCACAGTAAAAATTGTAGGATATTTTTCCTGCAAAATATTTTTTAAAGAAGGCTCTTTTCCTTCCCGGTCGGGAATAGATAGTAATCCTGAAGGTTTATTAAGTGCAATCAGGTCTTCGTCTTCAAAAATTATCCAGTCGCTTAGTTTCATGAGCTATACTGCAAATGATCGGGTTATTTGCCTTTGCTAAAGTGCTTGAGATCTCTAATCTCTTTTTCAGTAAGAAGGCGATACTTTCCTCTTTCAATGTTTTTCTTGGTAAGCCCTGCAAAAATTACTCTGTCGAGGCTTTTAACATCATAACCAACTGCTTCAAATATGCGGCGGACAACACGATTGCGACCACTATGTATTTCTACGCCTATCTGTGTTTTATCCTTAATATCCGCATAGGCAAGCACATCTACATGGGCAGGGCCATCTTCCAATACAACGCCCTTTAGAATTTTATCAAAATCTTTTTTATCCAACGGCTTGTTAAGGATAACAGCATATACCTTTTTAATTTGATGACTTGGATGTGTAAGCTGTTGCGCCAATGCTCCATCGTTGGTGAGTAGTAGTACGCCAGAAGTATTTCTATCTAATCTGCCTACGGGATATACTCTTTCGGTAGTAGCCTTTTTTATAAGATCTAAAACAGTCTTTCTCTTTTGAGGGTCGTCAGTAGTGGTGATATAATCTTTGGGTTTATTGAGTAAGATATACACCAGGTTTTTGGCGAGGAATATTTTTTTGCCATTTACTCTTATCTCGTCTTTAGCAGAAACCTTAAAGCCAGGAGCAATTACCTGTTCTTTGTTGACGGTAACCACGCCGCTTTTTACTAAGTCAGCTGCATCTCTTCGGGCACAAATGCCAGCATGGGCTATAAATTTATTGAGAGGCATTTGTACAGGCGTACTGGTAGAGGGAGTAGTAGCTGCTTTGCTTTCGCTTTTTTCTGTTTGCGGAGTAATGCCTCGGGCTTTGGCTCGTTCTTCTCTTTTCTTATTGTCAAAAAAAGCTTCTCTTTCTTTTTTGACTTTTCTTTTTGCTTGCTTAAACTTTTCTTTCTTAGCCGCATTACTTTGTTTATGCGCAAACTTATCGAAAGGATTTTCTTTATTTTTCATGCAGTGATATTTGCTGTTTTTGCAACAGTAGTACAGACTGCAAATGTATTTAAAAACCCCGATGAAATTATCGGGGTTAAGAGATTAGTTATTTTGTTTTTGTTTTAAATTGTCTTTTCTGCTGATCTTTCATTTTATTAAGCTGCTCCTCGGTCAATATGGATTTAAAATCTTCCTGTTGTTTTTTAAATAATTCACGGGTTTGTTCCTTTTTCTGGCTGTCGCTTAATGATGTATTCTCTTTAATGGATTTTATTTTTTCTCTGGTCATTTTTTTGCTTGCTTCCAGCTTAGCCGACTGATCATCTGTAAGGCCAAGGTTTTGTTTCATCTTTGCAGTACGCTGCTTTTGCTGCTCTGCCATTTTTGCTTTTCTTTCAATGCCAGCTTTTTTCAATTGGTCTTTTTGCGTTTCGGTCAAAAAGGACTGTGTTTTAGCTGTATGTTCTTTGCGCAACTGAGTCATTTTTTTCCGTTGCTCTTTCGCAGTTATATTTTCTTCTTTGCGAAGCGCCATCATTTGCTTTCTGAACGCTTCATTTTCAGTTTTAAATTTAGCTTTTTGATCTTCAGTGAGGTTTAAGTTTTTAAAATAATTTTGTCCCTGATAGCTGCGAGAATGTTTTCCTCTTTGTTCTGTTTTTTGTGCTTGTGCAACTGTTATAGCAAAAGAAGCTATGAGTAATGATGTTACAATTTTTTTCATGTGTATTTTTTTTATAAATATTTAGTTGTTTGCAATTAATAACGGTTTTCAGACTGGCTAGGGTCAGGTGGGTTTAATTGAAGTATGATTTTTTTCGTATTTCTAAGTTTTTTTAATAGAATGCTCATTTTTTTTTGAGCTTGCTTTTTCGTTTATTAAGAACTGGTTATCTTGCAAACGGTTGATATTTCATTACATAGTGCATTTGCCACTTACTTTTATCTTTAAAATGATTTCATGGTTTATAATAATTTTTTGTATAAAAAATTAAAAATTGAGTTGCCTCTCTGGTCTGTTGTCTTCCCTGTTATAGGGCTTATCTTGTTGGGCATAACACCTGACGAAATAAGCGGAATATACGCGGCGATACTAGGCGTAGCATTAATTGCTACAGTACTGGCAGCAGTGCATCATGCAGAGGTAGTGGCACATAGAGTAGGAGAGCCGTATGGTACAATTATATTAGCATTGGCCATTACTGTAATAGAAGTTTCATTGATTGTATCAATAATGTTATCAGAAGGAGCGCAGGGCTCTACATTAGCAAGAGATACCGTGTTTGCGGCCATTATGCTTATTCTTACAGGTATAATTGGCCTGTGTTTATTATTGGGTGGGTATCGTTTCAGGGAGCAGTTATTTGTAAAGCAAGGTGTAAGTGCTTCGTTGGTTACCGTTTCGGCTATCTCCATTCTTACATTGGTATTGCCTAATTACACCACGTCAGAACCTGGGCCGTTTTATTCCACCAGCCAGTTAATCTTTGTTGCTATTATTTCATTGGTATTATATGGAGGATTTATTTCTGTACAAACCGTACGGCATAGAGATTATTTTTTGCCAGAAGGAGAAACGAATAGTGCAGAGTCGCATGCAGCGCCTCCCTCTAAGCTTACCACAGTGTGTAGTTTGCTTTTATTACTGTTGGCTTTAGCCGTCGTTGTATTATTGTCAAAAAGATTGTCTCCTACTATCGAAACGATTGTAGTGGATTTGGGAGCACCTAAAAGTTTGGTAGGGGTGATTATCGCTGCTGTTATTTTACTACCTGAAGGACTGGCGGCCATACGAGCAGCTCGTAATAACAGGTTGCAAACGAGTCTTAATCTGGCGTTGGGTTCTGCGCTGGCAAGTATAGGGCTTACTATTCCTGCTGTAGCCATCGTTGCTTATTTTACCGGGTTCTCTGTTACGCTGGGTATTGATACAAAGTCTACCTTGTTGCTTATACTTTCTTTGTTTACGATTAGTATATCCTTTAGTGCGGGGCGTACGAATATTTTGCAGGGAATTGTGCTGCTGGTAATATTAGCGACCTACTTATTCATTACAATTGTGCCGTAAAACGCTATTGGAGAAAAGAAAAACTTACAGCGTCTCTTTATTAGCCAATTGACCACAAGCCGCGTCTATATCTTTACCACGGCTGCGGCGTAGGCGTGCATTTACCCTGTGTTTTTCAAGGTAAGCCATGAAGGAGGCTACTTTTTCTTCGCTGGGTTTAGAGAATTTGGCAAAATCAATAGGATTGTATTCAATGATATTGACCAAATCGGCAGGAACCTGTCGGTATATTTTGATTAACTCATCAGCATCCTGTAGAGAGTCGTTGAAGTTGTTAAAGAGAATATACTCAAAGGTGATTTCGTTCTTCGTTTGTTTATAGAAATAATTTAATGCTTCCACCAGCGATGCAATATTGTTGGTATCATTGATAGGCATTATCTCATGACGCTTTCTATCATTAGCGGCATGTAATGATAGTGCGAGTTTAAACTTAACTTTATTATCGCCCAGTTGCCTTATCTGCTTAGCAACTCCGGCTGTTGATACTGTAATGCGTTTAGGGCTCATTGCCAAGCCATCAGGCGAAGTAATGCGCTCAATCGCTTTTAATACATTCTTATAGTTAAGAAGGGGCTCTCCCATACCCATAAAAACAATATTCGACAATTTTTTGCCATGGATACGCTCACTTTGCTGGTTGATAAGAACGGCTTCGTCGTAGATTTCATCAAAATCAAGATTGCGCTTGCGCTCTATGTATCCTGTAGCACAAAATTTACAACTAAGCGAGCAGCCTATTTGTGAAGAAACACAGGCTGTCGTTCTTGTTTCAGTGGGGATCAATACGCCCTCTACCAAGTGGCCGTCAAAGGTTTTAAAACGGGATTTCACCGTCCCGTCTTCTGAATATTGAGTGGCGTCAATGGTTAAAGCGTTGAATATAAATTCGTTACTTAGCTTCTGGCGTAAATCTTTGGAAAGATTCGTCATGCCCTCAAAAGACTGTACCGGTTTTAGCCAAAGCCAGTCGTACACCTGCCGGGCACGGAACTTTTTTTCCCCTATTTCTTCAAAATAGGTTTCAATTTCTGCCAGTGAAAGATGACGAATGTTGGGCTTCCCTTTTTTCATAACGTGCAAAGATACAAGAAAGCAGGCACCAGTAACGGAACGAACGGGAATTTGCAACGTTAATTTGTGGGACTCTTAGGCAAATAGATATGATATCTTACTCAAAACTTTGCCGCAGGCTTTTTACATTTGGAAAATATTAATACAGAAAGATTTATGCTAACAGCTTATGTAATTGATGCAGTGCGTACGCCCATTGGCAGGTATGGGGGACTTTTGAGCAGTATGCGGCCCGACGATTTATTGGCACACGTTATCAAAGCTTTGTTGCTTAGAAATCCTGAAGTAGATCCCGCAGCTATAGAAGATGTGATTGCCGGAGCAGCCAACCAGGCAGGTGAAGATAACAGGAATGTAGCACGCATGGCAGCACTCTTAGCTGGTTTGCCAATAACAGTTCCGGGGAATACGGTGAATAGATTATGTGCTTCCGGATTGCAGGCAATTATGGATGGTGCCAGGCAAGTACAATGTGGAGATGCCGAACTGATAGTGGCCGCTGGCGTTGAGAGTATGACAAGGGCGCCATTTGTAATGGCCAAGGCAGAAGCCGGTTTTTCCCGACAGGCTTCGATGGTGGATACAACTATGGGCTGGCGATTTATTAATAAGCGGTTGGCTGCACAATATTATCCCTACACAATGGGAGAAACAGCTGAAAATATTGCTAAACAATGGAAGATATCCCGACAGCAACAGGATGAGTTTGCATTAGCGTCACAACAAAAGTATAGTGCGGCTAAGGGCAATAATAAATGGGAAGATGAGATAGAAGCGATAGAAAAAGAAGAAAAGGGGTTGATAAGCTGGTTGATCAATGATGAGCATCCCCGGGAAACGACGCTGGAAAAGCTGGCAGGATTACAACCGGCATTTATCAAAGAAGGAACTGTCACTGCAGGTAATTCGTCAGGGATAAATGATGGGGCTGCAGCTATGTTGATAGCAAGTAAAGCTGCGGTAGAGAAGTATCAATTAGAGCCTATTGCTAGGGTAAAGGCAATGGCCGTAGCAGGCGTAGATCCTGCCATCATGGGTATAGGGCCGGTGCCAGCTACACAAAAAGCATTACAAAGAGCAGGGTTAGCTATTCACGATATTGGGTTAGCAGAACTAAATGAGGCATTTGCTTCTCAATCGCTGGCTTGTATACAGGATTTGGGACTTGATATGGCAAAAGTAAATATCAATGGAGGTGCTATCGCTCTGGGACATCCGCTTGGATGTAGTGGAGTACGCATTTCTACTACTTTGCTACATGAGATGCGGCGCTCAGGTACAAAATATGGATTGGCAACGATGTGTGTAGGAGTAGGACAGGGCGCCACTGTTATTTATGAAGGCATATAGCTTATTAATCACGCTTTTGTTTAACTTTCAAAAAAAATAAAATATGAGAAAAAGCCTATTAATAGTAATGCTTTTAACGAGTGCGTTTGTGGTAAATGCACAAGCTATTTCTACAACAGATAGCCTGCAACAGTATGTTGGGAAATATGTATTTTCTTCCGGCAGTCCTGTAGCTGAAACGATGGTTGTTGTAAAAAATGGTATTTTATATGCCGCCTCTGATATGGGAGAAACACAGTTGGCGAAAACAGAAGAAGCGGATGTTTTTATTATAGAGGCTTATTCCGGTATTGCAACATTTAAGAGAGATGGAGAAGGCAATGTAATAAGTGTAAAAATTGAGGTGGGTGACATGGCATTTGAAGGAAAAAAACAAATTACTCAATAGATATAAATAGCTTATGTCTTAATGTATAGTAATGAGAAAAGGTTGCCTTTCGGCAACCTTTTCTCATTATGGTAGTAGTGGAGTTAAAACGTAAAAGTAGAAAGTTTATCTTGTGGAAGCGTTTGTTGTTCGCCTGTTACCAGGTTTTTAATATTGCAGGTTTGCGCATCCATCTCTTGCTTTCCGATGATTACTATGTAAGGAATATTCTTTTTCTCAGCATATTTGAATTGTTTATCAAATTTGACTGTCTCAGGAAATATTTCGGCACTGATAGTATTCGATCGTAATGCCTGTAGTAGTGAGAATGCAACAGCACTTTCTTCTTCTCCCAAATTGAAAAATAAAACCTTCGTGCCTGTATATACTGTTGCAGGAAATAAATTAAGCTCTTCCAGTACATCATAAATACGGTCAACGCCAAAGGAGATTCCTACTCCGGGAATTCCGGTAACACCAAATAATCCTGTCAAATCATCATAGCGGCCGCCTCCTCCAATGCTTCCCATCTGAACCTGATGTGCTTTTACTTCAAAAATAGTTCCCGTATAATAATTTAAGCCGCGGGCAAGCGTAAGGTCTATTTCTATCGTAGTCTTATTAGATAATGTTAAAACACGTTGCAAAATATATTGCATATCGGCTATCCCTTCTGCTCCGGTTGGTTCGTTGGCCAAAAGCTGGCTGAGCTGCGTTAATTTTTCTTCATTAGTCCCTGCTATAGAAAGATATTTTTCTATTATGTTGATTTGGTCAATGTTAAGGCTGCGTTGTGCTAATTCTTCTTTTACTTTCTCCAAGCCTATTTTATCCAATTTATCTATAGCAACAGTGATGTCAGTCAATTTTTCGACATTGCCACACAGCAGCGCAAGGGATGCCAGTATCTTGCGGTTATTTATTTTGATAGTGACAGGTAGTTGTAGTTTTTCGAATACTTGTGCATAGATATAGGTGAGTTCTACTTCATTCAGTAAAGACTTACTACCTACTACATCTGCATCACATTGGTAAAATTCCCGGTAACGTCCTTTTTGTGGCCGGTCGGCCCTCCATACTGGCTGTACCTGATATCGTTTAAAAGGGAAAGCTAGCTGATGATGATTCATGGCAACATAACGAGCAAAAGGAATAGTGAGATCGTAGCGCAAAGCTCTTTCGGTAAGATTCTTATCTGTCTTACCTAGCAAAACATTTTCAAATCCTGCTTTGGCTTTTTCTGCATTCTTGGTATCAGCAATGCCATTGTTTAATATTTTAAAAATAAGTTTGTCGCCTTCTTCACCATATTTCCCCATCAGGGTTTCTATGTTTTCCATAGCAGGCGTTTCCAATGGTTGATAACCATATAGCTCAAATACATGGCGAATGGTTTGCAAAATATAATTTCGCTTGCGTACAGTTGCCGCATCAAAATCACGGGTGCCCTGTGGTAAGCTTACATTGACTTTGGCCATAATAATTTCGTTTGTTCTTTTCGTGATTCTAAAAGACGGCTTCCTGATGTTTTTTGATAATTTG
>CAZPPM010000132.1:0-8681 GCA_964588445.1 uncultured Citrobacter sp. | reverse complement strand
AAACACGCATACGTATTTCCCGGTCAGGGCTCCCAGTTTCCGGGAATGGGAAAAGGGCATTATGAGAATAGCGCTTTTGCAAAAAAACTGTTTGAGCAGGCCAATGAGGTTTTAGGATTTCGTATTTCCGATATAATGTTTACCGGTACAGAGCAAGATCTTAAGCAAACCAATGTAACGCAACCGGCTGTTTTTTTACATTCAGTTATTGCTTTTAGAAGTATTGATGGCGCAAAACCTGATATGGTAGCCGGTCATTCTCTGGGTGAGTTTTCTGCGTTGGTAGCCAATGGCACGCTGGGTTTTGATGATGCATTGAACCTAGTAGCGATACGGGCAGGGGCTATGCAAAAAGCCTGCGAACTGGTGCCTTCTACCATGGCGGCGGTTTTAGCCTTGTCAGATGAGAAAGTAGAAGAAATATGCGCCGAGGTGCAAAAGGAAACAGGAGAAATAGTAGTACCTGCTAATTATAATTGCCCCGGACAGCTAGTAATAAGCGGAACCATAAAAGGCATCGAAATCGCCTGCGAAAGATTGAAAGCAGCAGGAGCAAAGCGGGCTTTAGTATTGCCTGTAGGCGGTGCTTTTCATAGCCCTTTGATGGAACCTGCGAAGGCAGAATTGAAAGCAGCCATTGATAGTACCACTTTTCACACGCCGGTATGTACTGTTTATCAAGATGTAGCCGCTAAAGCTGTATTTGATAAAGAAGAAATAAAACAAAACCTGATTGATCAACTAACAGGAGCTGTGCGTTGGACACAAAGTGTACAAGCCATGATCCAAGACGGCGCTTCTCGGTTTACGGAAGTAGGACCGGGCAAAGTATTGCAGGGACTTGTTACTAAAATCAATAAAGAAATGGAAGTAGCTGGTGTCAATTAAAGATTGATACTACAGTTCACCCATTCTGCATCAAAGGAAGCATTGTACTTCTTATAGAAGTGAATGGCAGGCTCGTTCCATTCCAATACCTGCCATACAATTCCTGTTAACTTTTTTTCTTTGGCTTCTTCAATCAGCCTATCAAAGATTTTTTTACCCAATCCTAGCCCTCTCATTTTTTCTGTAACCAAGATATCTTCCAGGTACATGCGTTGACCTTTCCAGGTGGAGTAGCGGATGTAGTATAAGCCAAATCCTTCTACATGTCCATTTACTTCTGCTACAAACGACCACCATATAGGATTAGTACCAAATCCACTATCCTCAAAATGATCAAGTGTTACTGTTACTTCGTCGGGTGCACGCTCATATACGGCCAGTTCTTGTATTAGTTCCAGCAGGCGGGGGCAATCTTCTTTTACCGCCCTGCGTATGTTTATTTCCATTCTGTCTATTTCTTTTTTGGCGCTTTAAATGTACCATTGGGCTGTACAAAATTCACCGCTGTTACCTCGTTGTTATCTGTTACATCAAACTGTATACTAAAACCCTTTAATGCTTTTAGGGCAAATGTATGATTGCTGCCAGCAATTGTTTCGTAATCGGGCTGCCCGGGCACAAAAACAAATAGTGTGTCTTCTTTTACATAAACCTTGACAGTGACTCCGGATAATTCATATTCGCCTACATACTTTTGTAAGTCAGCCGCGCTAACTTTTTGCGGTTTTATTCTTTTGTCAAAGACAAGAGCAGCTAATTCTCCTTCCATAGGAAGTGTAGCACTTTCAATCTTTCCATCAGCTCCCGTTCTGAATGTTACTCTAAGCCCACCGGCTGATGTGTCTATTCCTTCTTTTAAATCATATCCTTTCGCTTCAAATACATCGTAATGGTAATGACGTAAATAAAAAGAGTCCTGTCCTACATAGCTAACAAGCGTATCATTTTTTACGACAACATCTAGTGTGCCATAGCCTAAATGAGTGTACAGTCCTTCATAATCGGAGAGAGGATGAGCTGGTTTTGTACCGGCTACTTTATCGCTGGTACTGCTTTCGTTAGGTTCTGCTTTTTGTTTCTCTTTGGCTTTAGCAATTTCTTTGAGTTGGTTGCCGCTCCAGTCAATATATTTTAATTGCAGCATGCGATCCACGAGTATATTACGTGCATAGGAAGTAACAGAAGAGCCATTTTGATTGGTAAGTACGATAATGCCAATACTATCGCTGGGGAAAAAAGAAGTGCTGGCAGAAAATCCGTCAATATTGCCACCATGCTCCACACGATAATGTCCTCTGTAAGAAGAAAGAAACCATCCAAAACCATAACTGCTGAGGTGTAAGTCAGGATTTTCTTTACCGGGTAAAGCACTGGATGAAACCATTTGCGCACTCATTGCTTCTTTTATGTAGCTGGCAGGCAGTACTTCTTTTCCATTAAATTTTCCACCATTGATCCAGGTGATAGCCCAATTAGCCATTTCGTTAACATTGCTATTAATGCTACCGGCGGGACCCATTGCGTCTATATTATAATAGTTCATTTTTTGGATAAGACTATCATCTTTTACGTAGTAACCTAGTGCAGCATCGCTTGCTTTTTCCATATCTGCAACGGAGAAATTAGAGGCTTGCATGCCTAAGGGAGTAAATATTTTTTCGCGGATGTTTTCTTCCCAGCTTTTGCCGGAAATTTTTTCAGCGATCATTCCCTGTGTAAGAAACATAAAATTGTTATACTGAAATTTTTCCCGAATTTCTTTTGTGGGTTCTTGATAACGGATGCGCTTTAGCAAGGAATCTCTGGAATTAGTTTTGAATAGATACCAGGAATAATCATGACGAGGTAAACCTGTTCTGTGTGTCATCATATCCCGAACACTAATTGTGTTATTCATATTGTCATTATAGAAAGAAAGACCGGGAAGCTGAGCGGTTGCTTTATCGTCGAGAGAGAGTTTTCCGTCTTTTGCCAAAAGGCCTAAGAGTGAGGACGTAAAGGCTTTGGTACAGGACCCTATAGCAAATAATGTATTGGCGGTAACAGGCTTTTTGTTTTCATAATCACGAAAGCCAAATCCTTTTGCATATACCAACTTGTCTTTTTCTACGACGGCAACGGCAAAGCCTGCGGCTTTCCAGTCTGTTAAAAGCTTTTCTAGATCTTTCTCTACACCAACAAGTCGCTTATCAACAGTCGGTTTTTTTTGTGCCTGTAGTGACAGAAGCAACGTGAGAAAGAATGCGAGTAAGATTGTTTGTTTCATGTAGTTGTTGTTTATGGTTCTTATGATCATATATAACTTGTTATAATTATTTTAGAAACCAGGTCTTCTTCTTATAACTCATTTCATATGATTTTTGGGTAGAAGGTTTGTAATGATTATTGTAAAGCCTGATTAACATCAGCCAGGATGTCTTGCACATTTTCAATGCCTACATTCATCCGTATCAATCCGTCGGTGATGCCATATAGTTCTTTTTGTTCTTTGGGCACACTGTAATGTGTCATAGAAGCTGGATGAGATAAAAGTGTATCGCAAGTGCCTAAAGAAACAGTTCTTGTACACATCTTAAGATGGTTCATAAACTGTACACCAGCAGTAAAGCCATCCTTCAATTCAAAACTAAGCATAGCGCCTGCATGGCGCATTTGTTTTAAAGAAGTATAATAATCCGGGTGAGAAGATAGGCCGGTATAATTTACTTTACTTACTGCGGTATGTTGCTCCAGGAAATTGGCTACTTCCATTGCATTATGACAGTGGCGTTCCATGCGTAGTTCCAATGTTTTCATGCCATTGATTAATAGGAATGCATCAAAGGGGTTCGCATTGCCTCCAAGCGTTTTGGCTACGACGTAGGCTTTTGTTTGCATAAACTCTATATCCCTGCCCAATAATATGCCTCCTATGGAAGTACCATGTCCGTTTAAAAACTTGGTAGTAGAATGGACAATAAAATCACAACCATAGCGAAACGGTTGTTGTAAATAAGGGGTGGCAAAAGTATTGTCACAAGCGGTGAGGATGCCATATTGTTTTGCCAATGCACAAAGCTCTTCTATATCTACACATTGAATAGTAGGATTAGCAGGGGTTTCAATATATATAAGTTTGATAGCAGGATCGTTTTTTAAGGCCTCGGCTGCTACAGTTATATCTCTTAAATCTGCTATTACAGGTGTGATGCCAAATAAAGGCAACCGGTTGGTAATTATTTCTTCTGTGCCGCCATATAAAGAATAGTGGGTAAGAATTTTGTCACCGGATTTCAGTGTTGATAGTAACAACGTAGTAATAGCCGCCATTCCCGATGCATGTAGTATGCCTTTTGCCTGCATATTGAGCCCGTAGGTTTCCATAGCAGCTATTTTGTTTTCTGCTTCAGTGAATGTAGGATTGCCCCAGCGGGAGTAGATATAACCTTTTTCCTGACCACTAAATCTTTTCATGCCCTGCTCTGCATTGTCATATACAAATGTGCTACTTGCGTAGATAGGTACAAGATGAGCGTAGTTGGGATCTTGTTGATGACCGGCATGTACAGCCAAAGAGCTGAAGCCGGTATACGTAGGTTCTTGTTGACTCATAATAGTTAAAAAAATGTAGGAGAGAGTCCATCTATATAACAGAGTGGCTAACTGTAGAAAAGCCAACGGAATCTCCGCCTTAAAATGAGCCTTGAAGGTAGTAAGAAAATGAGTATCTATTTTTTTTCAAATACTTTTTCTCCTCCCAGAAATGTTTTCAATACAGTGATGTGGAGCAAATCAGATTCCGGAGCGGTTAGTAGATCTTTATCCAATATCACAAAGTCGGCAAGTTTGCCTTTTTCCAAGCTGCCTTTTTCATTTTCTTCAAAATTGCTTTTAGCGGCCCATATTGTCATGCCTTTGAGAGCTTCTTCTCTTGTCAAGGCGTTTTCCATTTGATAGCCACCTGCCGGCCACCCTTTAGCATCCTTGCGTACTACGGCAGCATAAAATGTTTTGAAAGGAGATATATCTTCTACCGGAAAATCGGTGCCCAGAGGTAGCCAGCCGTTTTGTTGCAGAAGTTGCTTATAAGCGTATGCTCCTTTTACCCGATGTGCTCCCAGCCTATCACCAGCCCAATACATATCAGAAGTAGCATGCGTAGACTGTACAGATGGAATAACACTGTACTGACCAAACAAATCAAAGTCGTTTTCATTGACGACCTGTGCATGTTCAATGCGCCAGCGCTTATCATTTTTGCCTTTTAAGTATTTACCATAAATATTCAGGATAACTCTATTGGCACTGTCGCCTATCGCATGGGTACACATTTGAAATCCTTTTTCATTTATCCACTGCGCAATGCTGTCAAAATGTGCAACACTACTTAATAGAAATCCCTGATAGTTGTGTTGATCACTATAAGGTTGTAGCAGGCACGCACCTCGTGAGCCCAGTGCGCCGTCTCCGTATACTTTAAAACCTCTTACATGCAGGTTGTTGGTTTTGATAATACCTGTTTTTTCCAGATAATCAAAATTTTGAGGGGCATCGCTTAACATAACAAATAAACGCATCTTCAATTCCTTATTCTGCTGCAATTCTTTTATTTGCTCTACATCGGTATAGTTGAGGCCACAATCATCAATAGTGGTAAGTCCCATAGCAAAACAGTTGCGCTCTGCATCCTGTAATGCTTCTTTATACTGTGCTTTATTAATGGCGGGAACTTTGGACGAAACTAATCCAATGGCATTGTCAATTAATACGCCGGTTAATTCAGTGGCGGGTTGTCGTTCACTACTCGTAATTTTTTCTTTTGAGGGGCGGGTAAAAATATCACCTCCTTCAATGGTATCTCCGGGTTTAATAGCGGCTAACTCCAACGCTTTTTTATTAGCAATAGCTGCATGCCCATCTATGCGTATAAGTAGCACGGGCCTGTCGGGAAAAAGCTCATTGAGTTTTTCATTGGTAGGGAATGCTTTTACCGGCCAGTCATTCTGATCCCATCCACGGCCAATCAACCAATCATTAGCCGGTAATTCTTTTGCAAAATCGGTAAGTATGGATAGTATATTTTCCCAGCTTTCTGTATCTACGAGATTAGCGGTTTGTAGGCCTGTTCCATATCCCAGAAAATGGGCATGTGCGTCAATAAATCCGGGGTAAATAAATTTTCCTTCCGCATCTATCCTTTCTGCATAGGTAAATTGTTGTTCCAACTCTTCTAGGCTACCGGTAGCCAATATCTTACCGTCTTTTATAACCATGGCCGTTGCCGTGCTAAAAGAATCATCTACTGTATAAATGGTGCTGTTATATACAAGGAGGTCTGCAGATTCTTTGGTAGAGCAGCTTGCCAGCAGTAATAAAAATATGGTAGAAAAGCAGAGGCCTTTTTTCATACAATTGGTTTTGATTGGTAGGCTAATTAAAAAATGATGTTGATCCCAACAAAAGTGAGGATACGTTGTTAAAAGCAAGATAAGTGATAAATGGCTACAATGACTGAATAATGAAGGTTAATACCCCGCCGGGTATTGTTATTTAACTAATATTAATTGTAGCTTTACCCCCAAAAAATAAAATACATGAGAAGGTTGATACAAGGTTCATTGGTGTGCATCACGCTTTTTGCGGCAGCTTGTTCGGGAAATGATAAAGATAAAAAAGAAGCGTCTGTAAATAATGCAGCGCCGTTATCGCCTACGGATACTAACTCGCAAAGCAATACCGGCGGGCCGGTGTTGAGTGAAGATCTTAAGAGACAAGCAGTAGTGCCATCGGGTACGAATGTCGTTAGCGGTCCTCTTAATCCACCACATGGACAGCCCGGTCATCGCTGCGATATTCCTGAAGGCGCACCGCTGAATGGTGCTCCCGCTACCGGAGGGCAACCGGCAATGACAGCGCCTGTTACAGGAGCGCCAGCCGGAGGTAATTCTGTCTTTACTGCACCCGGTGCTGGTACTGCTAAGCTCAACCCTGCACACGGACAACCTGGTCATCGTTGCGATATTAATGTAGGTGCTCCACTACCACAATAATTTTTAGCAAATAGATTTACGATAAAGTTCTAAAAAAAAGAGACCCAAGCGGGTCTCTTTTTTTTTAGAATAGAAAAGCTGATAATTATATTCCTTCGAGAAACTGATCTTTGATATAATGTGCAACAGAGCTAAGGTTTTTTGTTTGCTCATATATTGCCAGTTGCCTGTCTGCGCCTGTTCCATGTTCAAGAATTTTATGAACATAGTTGACGCGATGGCGGCTACCTAGGTGATCAAGAACAGGGTCGAGAAAATCGAGTAACTCATAAATTAGAGCCCGGGTATTCACTTCTTCTTCTTTGCCAAAATCAATCATATAACCATCTATACCATAGCGGCTGGCTCTCCATTTATTTTCATTCAATAAAGGCCTTGAATACTGAATATAATTCAGGTTTTTATGACGCAACATATAAATCCTTGCGCAAATGGCCTGAAAGAGAGCGGCAATCGTAATCGTTTCATCCACCGTCATCGGTATGTCGCATATCCTAAACTCTACAGTGTTGAAAAAAGGATGTACTCTTAAATCCCACCATATTTTTTTTGCGTTATCAATACAGTTAGTTTTAATGAGCATCTTCACAAAGTTGTCATACGCTTCTATGCTCTCAAAAGCATCCGGTATACCTGTACGGGGAAATTTATCAAATACTTTGGTGCGAAAAGATTTATAACCCGTTTGCCGACCTTCCCAAAAAGGAGAGTTGGTGCTCAATGCAAATACGTGCGGTAAAAAATAACGGGTAGAATTAGCAATATGATTAGCCATTTCCCTGCTTTCCATTCCTACGTGTACATGCAATCCAAAAATGAGATTACTTCTTGCGGCCTCTTGCAATTCGTTTACGATTTCATTGTAACGAATGTGTTCTGTGATTAGCTGGCTTTCCCAATGGCTGAAGGGGTGCGTACCGGAAGCTCCCATTGCAAAACCTAAATCGGTGGCTATACCACCAATCGTTTTACGCAATAAAGAAACATCTTTATACGCTTCATCACTATCTGCACAGATGTCGGTGCCTACTTCTACTACCGCCTGGTGCATCTCTGCTTTTACTTTATCTTTTATTACTTTTTGTCCTTCCTGAACAATTTTTTGTTCATGGCTTTTAAGTTCTCCTGTAGAAGGGTCTATTACCATATACTCTTCTTCTACACCCAGTGTGAAACCCTTGTAATTGATTGCCATAGCAGTAGTTTAGTTTTGGTTTTTCGGTGTTTTATTCAATATAGTCGTCTGAAAAGATCAAACAAGTGGCAACTTGCTACTGCTGCGTTTTACATACTCGCCCCAGGTAAGGTTATCGCCATTTTCATTATTGCTTAAGGCTTTTTCTATCGCGTAGGTAGCTGCGGTTTCTACCACCCATTCAAAATTTTCTTCTCCTACGCTGGTACGTTCAGCATCTGGGGCCGGGTTGCAAAAGTCAATGGCATAAGGCACTCCGTTGCGCAAGGCAAGCTCTACTGTATTAAAATCGTAGCCTAAAAATTTATTGATGCGTAAAACAATATTCGTCATCTCCTCTAGTTTCTCGGGTGTGGGCGCAAAGTCAGCCACATAACGCAGATGATGGGGGTTGCGAGGCTCATAAGGCATTATGCGTACATATTTACCTCCGATACAATAGCAGCGATAATATTCCTCAAAAACGATTTCTTCCTGCAAGAGCATTACTAATTGGCCCGTTTCGCTATGCTTTTGAAAAAAATCTTCTGCATTTTTTATTTTGTATACATGTTTCCATCCGCCACCGG
>CAZPPM010000131.1:0-8710 GCA_964588445.1 uncultured Citrobacter sp. | reverse complement strand
TTTATGGTTTTATCAGTAATAAGATGACAAATAAAAGTAAATCATTTACAAAACAGTTTGGTTAGGGTCTAATATTTTGTTAAGAGATACTTGCTAAATTCTACGATTTATGGACAATAAAGATACAGGAAGGTTAAAACTCCTGCTGAAATTAATATTTTTGGCCTCTTAAAAGATTGATGAATGGCAATGCACATTACACCGGATAATCGTTTGAAAAAATTAATTGTAATAGGCGACCGCTTATTGATAAAACCTACCAAACCGCATGAACAAACAGCAAGCGGCCTGTACCTGCCACCCGGCGTGCAGGAAAAAGAAAAAGTATAACAAGGCTATATTATAAAAGCCGGGCCGGGCTATGCCATTCCTATACCTGTGGAAGATGAGCCCTGGAAAACTGATGAAGAAAAAGTAAAGTATGTGCCTTTGCAGGCAAAAGAAGGCGATCTGGCGATATTTTTAGTAAGTGGCGCTACGGAAGTGCTATACGAAGATGAAAAATATTTTATCGTGCCGCAAGGTGCGGTATTGATGCTGGAGCGGGAAGAAGATTTATAAAAAATGGCTTATTTATACAATAGATTTGTTTAGCTTAAATTGTATGTATAAATAAAAGAGACTGTACCCTTCTTTGCTAGATACAGTCTCTTCTATCTTTTTCGTTTTTACTCTTTACTAATGAAAAATTTTCCTCCGTTAGATGTGTTAGCTCCACTGCCCCAAGTGCCTTCGATAAATGTAAAATTTGGATTTACAGTTGCACTAGTAGCATTAGTACCAGTTCCAGGAGCGATATAAGTATAAGATGTAGTAACGGTTGAGCCAGAAAGTACATACGTACCTTCTGCTTTAAATGTACCAGCCGCGGTCGTATCAGTGTTGGTGAATACTCGTACGGTACCGTCGCTGCGGAAAAGGAAAGCATAGAGATTTGTTGGATAAGTAGTAGCTCCCGATCCATATTTGCCCTTCCAAAAACCAACTAAAGAGGGCTTCTTAACATCTTTATCCTTCGAGCAGGAAGAAAAAGTAAACAGAGAAGTTAAAAGCGTGAGTACGATTAGGGTAGATAATAATGTGTGCGTTTTCATATTATGTATTGATTATAAAAAGGTAAAACTATCTAAAAAAAGGTGAATATCAATACCACAAACAGGTTATTTTACAAATAATAATTAATAAATACAGAGAAATGTTTACATAGAAAATAGTTGCCAAGAGCCATGTAGATAAACGGAGCGTCGCAACAAAAGTTGCTCAGAGATATGCAACTAACTTACAAAGTTATATGCAGCAAAAACGTAACTTTCACACCAAAATAGGAACGATGGCAGATAATGCAAATTTTTTAGCAGCAATCAATGCAGGTTATACATTTAAAGGCGAAAGCTTTCGCTTAGGAACTGCCGTACTGAATGGCGAAGTAGTGAGTGGTGCCGATATCGCTATACCCTTTAAAACGATGAACCGCCACGGCCTGATAGCAGGAGCCACCGGTACAGGTAAAACAAAAACATTGCAAGTACTGGCAGAAGGATTGAGTGATGCCAGTGTTCCCGTACTATTAATGGATATCAAAGGCGATCTAAGCGGTATAGCTGCCGAAGGTGCCGCTAATAAAATTATTACAGAACGCTATCAGAAATTAAGCCTGGAATACAAACCGGCCGCATATCCGGTAGACCTGCTTACGCTTAGTCATGAAAAAGGTGCAAGACTAAGAGCTACAGTGAGTGAATTTGGCCCTATACTACTTTCAAAAATTTTAGGATTAAATGATACCCAGGGTGGCATCGTTGCCATGATTTTTAAATATTGTGACGACACCAAACTTCCCTTACTCGATTTAAAAGATTTTATTAAAGTACTACAGTATGTGAGTGATGAAGGAAAAGCAGAGATAGAAAAAACATACGGCAAAATATCTACCAGCTCCACAGGGACTATTTTGCGGAAAGTAATCGAACTGCAACAACAGGGCGCAGATTTGTTTTTTGGTGAAAGAAGTTTTGAAGTAGATGATTTGATGCGCATCAATAATGATGGCCGCGGCATGGTCTCTATTGTAAGAGTAACCGACTTACAGGATAGGCCCAAGCTATTTTCTACATTTATGTTGCAACTTTTGGCAGAGCTATATGCTACCTGCCCGGAAGAAGGCGATTTGGATAAGCCCAAGCTGGTTATGTTTATTGATGAAGCGCATTTAATTTTTCAGGAAGCCAATGATGCTTTGTTAAAACAGATTGAAACAATTATCAAACTAATTCGCTCAAAAGGTATTGGCATTTATTTCTGTACACAAAACCCAATGGATGTACCTCCTTCGGTATTGGCACAACTCGGGCTCAAAATCCAACACGCTTTACGAGCTTTTACAGCGGCTGATAGAAAAGTGATAAAGCAAACTGCCGAAAATTATCCCGAAACAAAATTTTACAAAACAGAAGACCTGATTACACAATTAGGCATTGGCGAAGCACTTGTTACCATACTCAATGAGAAAGGTATTCCTACACCGCTGGCGCACTGTATGCTTTGCTCGCCCCGTAGCCGCATGGATATTTTAACTGAATCTGAAATTGATGCTATCGTTGCCAAATCCAGAATTGCTGCTAAATATAACCAGGTAATCGATAGCCATAGCGCTTATGAAATATTGACGGAAAAGCTGGAAGAGTCCGCCAAGAAAGCTGAAGAAATTAAAAAAGAACAGCAGGAAAGTAAAGAAAAAACCAGGACCACCACTACTGCAAAAAAAGAAAAAAGCGTTTTGGAAGATCCTGTTGTAAAAAGTTGGGTTCGTACAATAGGCAATACTTTGATTCGTGGACTATTTGGCACACTGACTGGCAAGAAAAGATGATAGGCTGTTTTGATTAACTATCGAGTATGGATTAATGTGTGTTTGGCATCATATTGCTATGCATGTAAAAAACATACTCTTATCTTTTTTCATTACGGCCTGCGTCAGCAATGAGGACAAACTAGCTTCTGTTGCCCCTTTAGAAGAAACAGTAAAATCAACTCAGCCTTCTACTTACAATCAAAGTGCAAAAACAGTTCATGTGCTTGTTGCTCTTTGTGACAATAAATACCAAGGTATCGTAAAAGTTCCTGAAGGTATAGGCAATGGACAAAAACCATCAACCAATTTATACTGGGGTGCGGGTTATGGATTGAGTAGTTTTTTTAAACGAAAAGATAGTGACTGGCAGTTCTTACAACAATTTACTCATTCCTCTGATACGATTTTGGATCGGCTACTTTTTAAACATAAAAAAGAAGATATTTTTCTACTGGCAGATGCTTATGATGATCGCTATATTAAAAACGCTACTGTCGATTTCCTACGGATAGCTGCGGGATACGATCCTGTAACCATTAACTGGGATCATAAAAAATTATACTTTGGGGGTGTTTCATCTGTTGTTACTTATATAGGTCATGATGGACTGATGGATTTTTCGATAAAGGATCAATTTGTTCCCGCAGATACATTGCAACGACAAGCTATCATTTTAGCTTGCTATAGCAAACATTTTTTTAAATCTCATCTTCAACAAACAGGAGCATATCCTTTATTATGGACAACTCATCTGATGGCACCGGAAGCATACATACTTCACGCTGCGCTCCAACAATGGGTTAAAAAAGCTTCTAACGAAACAATCGCTGACGCTGCAGCAATCGCTTACGATCGCTATCAAAAATGCGGTTTAAAAGCTGCTCGTCGCTTATTGGTTAGTGGCTGGTGAATTACAAGAGAATCAAAAATCCCTTTCCATCAACTTTAATTTTCCCTTCTTCCTCCAGTAGGTTTATAACTTTCCACAATTTTTCTTTTCTGAACCCGGACTTGTTTTCTATTTCCTGAACAAGGACAGGCCCTGTCTTTAACAAAGCAATTATCTTTTCGTGTATTTCAATAATTTCCTCATTGCTTACTTCACTATTCTTTTTGCGCAGGCAGTTATCACATATACCGCAGTTGTTTATTTCCTTATCACCAAAGTAGCGGCCTATCATTTTACTTCGACACTCTTTCTGCGTTGTCGTATAGTCAGTCATTTGATCCACCCGCTGCTCAAAATTTCGCTTCCGCTCCTGTAGTGCTTTCAAATTAATATGTAATTTTTCTGCTCTTACTCTTGGCTGCAGCCACAATAATTGTGGATTTTCTTTTCTGGGTATATAGGCTATTACACTTTTGTTAGTTAACTCTGTTAGTTGCTTTATAATTATGTCTTGTTCTGCTTTCAACAACCAACTCAATGTATTTTCTGAAATAAAGGAAGGGTAATCAAATATGCCTTCATAGGTTCTGAGCAACGTTTTCATCAACGGCTCTAATCGCGGATTTTCTTTTTCAAAAGCATAGAGATATTCTTTGGTAATGGTAAACTGAACGGTAGACGGCAAAAAAACCTGTTCATTAAATGCTACCCATTCTTCCTGTTCCAGCATTTTTAAAGCATAAATAACTGTGTGACTACTTAGCCTGAATTTTTTTAGAAAATCATTCAGATCAAAATCATAGTACTGCCCCATACCCGTTCCTTCCGGCACCTGTAGATAATTCGCAATGGATTGATACACGATGCGCACATCCTCCATAGAAGGAAACCGAAGTTGCTTCAACTCCTTGAGCCCATCCAATGCGGCAGTATTATATAAAAGAACGGCATAGGCTTTTTTCCCGTCACGTCCGGCTCTGCCTGCTTCCTGGTAGTAATTTTCAAGACAATCCGGTACATCTGCATGTATTACTACTCGTACATCCGGTTTATCAATACCCATCCCAAACGCATTGGTACAAACAATTACGCGTATACGATTATTGATCCAGTCTTCCTGCTTTTTATTCCGCTCCTGTTGCTGCAAACCTGCATGATAGAAATCGGATGAAACCCCATGCATTTGCAGTATATCGCTAATCTCTTTCGTCGCTTTTCGGGTACGGCAATAAACAATAGCAGTTCCCGGTACTTTTTGCAGTATCGCTATTATTTTAGGAACTTTCGCTTGTATAGACAATGCAGCATAAGAAAGATTAGCTCGTTCAAAGGAGAGCCTGAATTTTTCCCATTTGCTTTTATCTGTTGGTAAGAGACTCAGCTTTTCACAAATATCTTCCTGTACCTCTTCCGTAGCAGACGCTGTTAAGGCGATTACAGGAATGCCGGGCAACTCTTCCCGCAACGCAGCGATACGTAAGTACGGGGGTCGAAAATCATACCCCCATTGCGATACACAATGTGCTTCATCTACGGCTAGCAAACTTATCGCCATGCCGGGTAAATACTCTTTGAACAGCGACGTCTCTAATCGCTCCGGCGATACATATAAAAACCGGCAGTTACTATTCGTAGCCAGCTCTAATACATTGATGACTTCTTTACGGCTCATCCCGGAATAAATAGCAAAGGCAGTGATTCCTTTTTTGCGCAACGCTTCCACCTGATCTTTCATCAACGCAATTAAAGGAGAGATAACCAGGCACATGCCTTCCTGCGCCAAGGCAGGTACCTGAAAGCAGATAGACTTCCCTCCTCCTGTGGGTAGTAAGGCTAATGTATCTTTTCCGGCCAATACGGATTGAATGATCGCTTCCTGCAAAGGCCGGAACTGATCAAACCCAAAATACTGTTTTAGTATAGCATGAATATTCCTCAAATTCTTCTTACTCCTTTCGTTCGCGGGGTTTATTTTTATAGTAATAAAACATTCGCTATCAATCAGGCAAAAATAATTGATGTGGTGCAAGAAACGGCTGATTGCAAAAGCTTTGTACTACAACCGCTGAATTCCTGGCAACCTGTATACGAAGCCGGGCAATTTGTAACGCTTGTCTTTAACAAGAAAGAGCAGGAAAAAAGAAGAAGTTATTCTATTTCTTCTTCCCCTGTATGGAATGAACCGCTAACAATTACCGTCAAAGCGATTCCTAACGGCGAGTTTTCCCGACAACTGATACAACACTATAAGAAAGGCGACATTCTCACCATTAGCCATATCACCGGCTTATTTCGCTTGCCCACCACTATAGTAGCTCATGATAAATTTATATTCTTTGCTGCAGGCAGTGGTATTACACCTTGCTTCTCCTTACTTAAAACATTACTGAAGCAAAGTGAATCCTGCGTTGTATTGGTGTATAGCAACCTCTCGCCGGAAACGACTATTTTTTACCAGCAACTACAATTACTGCAGAAACAATACAGCGATCGCTTCATTGTTATTTATCTTTTTAGCAACCGCAATCAGCGATTAAGCAAACCTTTTATACAACAGGTTTTAGATAGATTTATCTCTCCCGAAAAAAATAAAACACTTTTTTATACCTGCGGTCCTGAACTGTATATGGAGATAGTAACGATTGTACTACGTACAGAAGGTGTTCTTCCAGAAAACATTCGTAAAGAAAATTTTGACTCCCGACCAAGAGCTACCAAGCCCTTACCGCCTACTACCGATCCTCATTCAGTAGAAATTAGCACCGTCGATGTTACTCATAAAATTATGGTAGCCTATCCGCAAAGTATTTTAGATGTCGCATTAGCCAATGCTATACCACTCCCTTACAGTTGCCTTGCCGGCAGGTGTGGCAGTTGTATTGCACTATGTACACAGGGAAAAGTATGGATGGCTTACAATGAAGTACTGACAGATGGAGATATTGAAAAGGGATTCATACTCACCTGCCAATCCTACCCGGTTGAAGGGGATGTGCGTATCGAATTTTGAACAAATCGATGAATACTTACTCATCATTTCTGTAGAAAATATACATTTCCACTCGCCTGTTTTTCGATCTTCCTTCGGGTGTGCTGTTATCTGCCACAGGTTTTTCTTTACCCCAGGCTTTTAGTAAAATATTCTTCTCCTCCGCTATTTGCCTAGTCAATAACCATTCTTTTACAGCAGTTGATCGCTGTTGGCTCAATTGTAGGTTTTGGCTATTACTGCCAATGCTATCTGTATGCCCTTCAATATAGATGCTATCTATGGTTGCTGTTGTTTGTTGTGCAAAAAAATCCTCCAGCATAGACAAGGCGGCCGGTTGTAATACAGCTTTATTAAAATCAAAAAAAACATCTCCCAACAGTAATGTGTCTGCCACTTTGGGTTGCGGAACAATGTAGCCAGTTATATTATTGCTATCGGCCTGGTTGATAGTGAAGGGAATTTGTCCTTTACCATACAGCGTATAGTCCATATCCTTATGCCGCCAGTTGTACCGGTATATTTTTTCTTTGTTAGATAAAAAATCGGCGCAGGCCGTTTCGGATGCATGGGTAGGCGTAAGCTTGAAATCATCAAAGACTAATGTAACCGTTTCCTTTTTATTTACCAATCGCTTGGTTGTGGTATCTTCTTTTACATAAATGCCAAATGTGAGATAACGTTCTTTTCCCGTTGCAATAAAACGATAACGAAAGGTATAATAATTGGAGTTCGGAATTTGCGTGAGTTCACCTAAGGATACCGGCACTATATCTTTTGCAAAAGGGCGGCGCGGTACATAATATTTTTCGCCCAATGCTACACCCGGCTCTAATAGCAGCTTAGGATTGAGTTGTGCCGATATAATGCCGGTAAACGTATATTCTTCCTGTGCCCGTAATGCACAGGGTAATGCTGTGCCTATAACCGGGCTGAAGCCCTCATAGCCGGTCCATTGCGTGCTTATACCAAAAGAATTGCTGCCTAATGCAGGAATAGCGCCATCATTCGATAGCATCTGGGCTTTTACATTTTGCAGATAAAACCACCCTTCTACCCCACATTCAGCACCATATTCTTCGCAGGTGTTTACATCCTCAAAACCGCCATTGAGCAGGAGATTGGTTGGGGACTGTGCATTGAGTTTATTTGTACCCAACAGATGTATAAAAAAAAGAAAGGCTCCCGCCGGTAAAAAAAATCTCGCCATCTATACTATAACGAACAATACTTTTATTTATTCTACTTTTTTCACCCTTAATCGGGCAGAGTTAATACCCAGCACTACATCGCTCAACCCCATGACTAATGCCGCAAAGCCGGGTTTTAATAACCCGATTGCAGCAATGGGAATAGCCACAACGTTATAGGCAAATGCCCAGAACAGGTTTTCTTTTATAGTGATATGGGTATGCTTACCCAGCCCCAACGCAAAGGGCAAATTTTTCAAGCCATTATTCATCAGCACCACTTGCGCAGTTTGTACAGCTATTTGCGAAGCATCGCTCATAGATACGCCTACTGTTGCTTTGGCCAGCGCGGGCGCATCATTAATACCATCGCCTACCATCACAGTAGGCCGCTCTTTCGTTTTCGCTGTAATGATATCCAATTTTTGTTCGGGTGTTTTTTCTGCTATTACTTCTTCTATGCCTACTTCATTGGCCAAGGCCAGCGCTTTTTCCTGCCTGTCGCCACTTAGTAGTATTGTTTTAATGTTCTTTGCCTTGAAATAACTTATCACTCCTTTCGATTCCGGACGTATCTCATCTTTTACATCTACCCAGCCTATGAGTTTTCCATTTTTCGTCACATACACATTATGGGTAGCGTCGTCTGTAAGCGTTGCCGCCACTCTGTAAGAGCCCGCTACATATTCATTGCCCTCTTTGTCTGTTGCTTTCATGCCCAGGCCTTTTACTTCTTCTATTTTCTCCCATTTTATTTCCTGCTTGGTTTTCCAGCCTTGCGTAATGCCTTT
>CAZPPM010000130.1:0-8726 GCA_964588445.1 uncultured Citrobacter sp. | reverse complement strand
AACAAAAAACTATGAAACAAACGTTAATCGTACTCGGATCGGTTTTATTGATGGCTACAGCAGCCAACGCACAGAAAGGCAGTGTTTATATTGGCGGAAATGCGGGCTTTGGAAGCAGCAAGGTAAAAAGTGAAGTAGGAGGAAACTCCAACGATTTATCTAAGCAAACCAACTGGTCATTTTCTCCTGAGATCGGTACTTTTCTGACAGACAATGTACAGTTAGGTATTGCACTTTCGGCAGGTGGTGGCAAATCAGACAATATGAGCAATCCGGCTACTATTACAAAAAGTAATCATTACGGTGCTACCCTGTATGGCCGTCACTTTTTTGGCAAAGAAGCTTTTAAACCATTTGTAGGTCTAAATGTAAGCGCAGCTCCAGGAAACAGCGAAACCAAATTAGGAAATGCTATAACAGCTGAGTCAAAAACATTTAATTATGGTGCTAACCTAAATGCAGGTTTTGGTTATGCCTTATCGAAAAGAGTTACAGCAGTAGGTTCTTTTGGTGTACTAGGGTACAGTAGTGTATCTTCTACTAACAAACAGACAGATGTAAAAATCACAACCAATAACTTTGGGTTAGATGCGGGAACACTCGGCAATCGCTTTACTGTGGGTGTATACTATACGCTTTAATCGATTACAAATACTTTGGAAAAGGGCTGCTATTTTTGCAATAGCAGCCTTTCTTTTTAAACAGGTTGTTTGATTATGGAATTTTCGCAAGACACAAAAAATATACTTGGCCTTCAATTACCTACCGATCCACGTTGGGTTAATCTGGCAGAAAAATCATTGGAAGACATCTTAACCGATCATGCGTATTGCGAACAAAAAGCCGCAACCACTTGTATCTCTCTCATACAACGCTATAGCGAACGCGAAGAACTGGTAAAAGAACTGGCGCCAATTGTAACCGAAGAATGGGGACATTTTCGCTTAGTATTGGCAGAACTGCAAAAACGTGGATTGAAACTAGGTAAGCAACGCAAGGATATGTATGTAAATAAGCTGATCGAATTTCAGCATAAAGGAGGCAGTGTAGAAGACCGCTTGCTGGATCAACTACTCACTATGGCATTGATAGAAGCTCGTAGTTGTGAACGATTCAAACGGCTGAGTGAAGGACTAAGGGATGCTTATCTTAGTAATTTCTATCGCCGTTTTATGGAAAGCGAAGCCGGACACTATACGCTTTTTATAGAGCTGGCCGAAACCTATATCCCCAAAGAAAAAGTGCGTCTGCGTTGGAAGGAATGGCTGGCTTATGAAGCTGATATTATCACCAGTATTGAAGTAAGAGGAGACAGGATACATTAATCCCTTTAGCTGTGCAGCACCTCTTTCATAATTGTAAGTATTTAAAACTATATTTATTAAAATATTCATGAACAGCTCCTTACAAAATTTAAGTTGGGTTGACGACGTAATCAATATATGGAACCAGACTGGTGTTAAAATAGAAAATGGTGCATCAATTGAAATGATTTCAGAGACTCAAATTCTGATTGATTTTCATTTTCCTCAAGACTTTATAGACCTTTATACTAGAGTTAATGGTTTTAAAGACCTAGACTGGAATGAACATATGTTTTCATTTTGGTCTTTAGACAGAATAATAAGTGAATATAGAATCGAAAATGATGAAAATTTTGTGGGCTTTTGCGACTTCTTAATTAGCAGTTATTCTATTGGATTTTCCAAAAACACAAATCAGATATTCAAACATTTTGACAGAATAAATCCAATTTCTAGTTCATTTCGAGAAACGGTCATTCTGATTAATTCTAGTTCGGGAAATATTTATTAAAACTAATGATTAACGAGCACCAACGCATAACATTAAAGTTGTCGCTATGCTTTTAAGCAAATAAATACTTGGCTTTTACACTCTATTGAGCAAGCTCTGAACTTCCTACAACGCTCCTACTCCATCTGTAATATCCGATAAGATAACCTGTGCCGTATATCCCGTATGTTGCGTGTAATAGTCGCTTAACTCTTTAGCAAAACGATCGCAATGACTTTCTTCTACCAAAGCAATAGCGCAACCACCAAAACCAGCTCCGGTCATTCTTCCACCAATGCATCCCTCATAACTGTTACAAAACTCAGCAATGGTATCGAGCTCTTTGCCCGAAACTTCATAGTCTTCTTTAAGCGATTGGTGTGACTCGGCAAGCAACCGGCCTAATGCTAGTATATCACCTTGCTGCATGGCTATCACTGCTGTTTTCACCCGCTCATTTTCACTTATTACATGTAAAGCTCTCCTATCGATTGTTGTATCTTCAATAAGATGACGGTGTTGCTGAAAAGTAGCTATATCAATATCACAAAGATTTGCAATACTTAATTCCTTTTGCAATAAACGTAATGCTTCACGGCATTCTGCAAAACGCTCATTGTATTTTGATTCTTCTAATTTGCGGGGCTTATTGCTATTGATGATAACAGGTTTATAGTTCCCTGTTTGAAAAGGAACATATTCATAGTCGAGTGTATCACAGTTTAAGAGTATCGCATGATCCTTTTTTCCCATCGCAACGGCAAATTGATCCATGATACCAGAATTAAGCCCGATAAAATCATTTTCTACCCGCTTGGATAGTAACGCAATTTCTTTAGGTGTAACCGACAGTCCTGCTATTTCACTCAACGCATAGCCAGTAAGTACTTCAATAGATGCTGAGGAAGAAAGCCCTGAACCAATAGGAAGGTTTCCGAAATATAAAAAATCCAGACCGGGTAAAGCGCTTCCCTCTTTACTTAATTCATGAATAACACCTAGGGGATAATTGTACCAACTGGTGCCAGTCTTTGTGTACGTTGTCTGTACAGGAACCGATGCCGCTTCAGGAAAGTTCAATGACTCAAACCGAAAAACATTATCCTCATTCTTAGCTACTACAAGGTATGTGCCTAATGAAACAGCGAAAGGCATAACCATGCCTCCATTGTAATCAATATGTTCTCCTATTAGATTAGCCCTACCTGGGCAAAAGAAAAAATGAGTTGGTGCTTTACGAAAACGATTGCGGAAGCTTTCTTCCAAGGCTGCTTTTGTCATTGTTTTATACTTACTTTTACGAATGGCTACTATTGAAAAAAAAATCCTTTCTTCTAACAAGTCTGGTGAAGATATTTATTTATTTACTCTTACAAATACAAACGGTACAAAAATTTCTATCACCAACTACGGTGCAATTATTTCCTCATTTGAAGTAGGTAACCACAATATTGTTTTAGGCTTTGCAGATATACATGATTACTTTGCTACAGACTATTTACAATCCTACCCTTACTTTGGCTGTAGTGTGGGGCGTTATGCCAATCGTATAAAAAACGCATCGTTTACTTTAGATGAAGAAAGTGTACAACTCACAAAAAATAAAAATGATTATCATATACATGGAGGGCATGAAGGTTTTGGACAAAAGATTTGGAAGCTGAAAGAAACCCATAATAAAAACGAATTAGCATTTACCTACACAAGCCCTCATTTAGAAGAAGGTTATCCCGGCAACCTGGAAGTAACTATTACTTTTTCGTTATCAGATAATGACGAATTGATACTAGAAACAAGTGCTATCACCGATCGCTCAACGGTTATTAATCTTACGCATCATGATTATTTTAATCTTGACAACTCTCCTACCATTGAAGATCATATGGTAAAAATCAACAGTCAGACTTTTTTGGAACAAGATGAAGAGTATATTGTAACAGGTAAATTAATCCCTGCGGAGAATACCCTTTATGATTTTAGCGAGTTTAGAAAAATTAACGATAATTGGAACGCTGAAGAAGGCTATGATCAAACTTATGTATTAAACAATACAACTGGTGAGCTTGTACTTGCTGCTTCCTGCAAAAGCGAAAAAAGTAACTTATTACTAGAAGTTTTTACCACCGAACCGGTTGTACACTTCTACACCGGAAAATGGAATCCTGTAATTGAGCGCAATGGAAAAAAGCTATTTGGCCCTTTTTCCGGATTATGCTTTGAAACGCAGAAAGAACCTAATGCCATTAATGTACCGGGGTTAAGCAATACCATACTACGACCTGGAGAGCTGTATACTACCAAAACAATTTATAAAGTAACTCAGCTACCCGAAGAGAAATAAGCCAGCTCTTCCTTGAAATCCATAGAGGGATATTTTTCCTGTATATTTTTTACTTTCTCATAATGAGAGTGGAGAAATTGTTGATGTGCTTGGGTAGCCGGGTGAAACGATTTATGCCGTTTTGCTATTGCAATTTTTCGAAGCTCTTCCATCAGGTTTTGCGCTTCTGGACTAATGCAAGCTTCTTTAAAATGATTCATGACAAATTCAGTCGCCATATAATTAGGGTGTGCCAAATCAATATCATAAAAACGGTAATCACGCAATACATCTATTACCAATTCATAGGCGGGGAAATAATAAATATTGTCTAGCTTCTTCACAAGATGATGTACTGCTTCAAGCAAGCGAGCTTTACTACGATTGTTATCCACTACACCATCCCGCAAATGACGTACAGGGCTTATTGTAAAAATAATCTTAAGGGAAGGATTGAATTGCTTTAACCGATGCAAAACGGTATCTAACAATGAAACTGTTTCTTTAATTTCCATTAATTGTTTATCAAACCACCGAGCCGGCGCCCTATGGCAATTAGCCACACCGTTACCTATACCTCCACCCAACGCCTTGCTCGTAAGCCGATAAGAAAAAGAAGAACCGAGTGTGATAATCAGCCAATCAGCTTGTTGTAAAAAGGTATGCGCTTGCTCTTGTGATTGATTGATGTTAGCTATTGCCTGGCTGGCATCCATATTGGAAAAACGGCTATGATGCTCCCAGCTATTCCACAATTCATTTAATAAAAACAAATCTCCTTTTTCATAAACCTTTTTTTCGATATAGGAAACAAGGCTATTGCAAACACTCAAAGGATCAAATAAGATACCATGTGGATTTTGAAGTACTGCAAACTTCAAGTCGCCTAGCGCATTACCGATATGCTCAGTAAAGCAGGAGCCTATTAAAAAAAGCTTATCCCCATATTGAATAGGAGGATTCATTTTTTTAATATCAATGGAAGTGATAAAGTTCATCGTTCTCCGAGCTTATATAAAAACGGTTGCAGCCTTCTCCATAGCGACGAACAAGGCCTCTTTATTAATAGTGGACAATCCTTTTTCTTTTTGCAAATAGTCGATCATTAAAGCCGTATCCATATTGCCCACCAATTCATCTCCGGCCATAGGACAACCTCCTATTCCTTTTAAAGCTCCATCAAATCTTCGACAACCCGCTCTCCAGGCTGCATCAAATTTATGTTGCCAATTTTCGGCAGTAGAATGAAGGTGTACACCTATTTCTGTATCAGGTAAGGTTTGTACCAAATAGTCGGTTATGTCAAATACCTGCTCAGCCGTAGCCAGTCCCACGGTATCAGCCAGCGAAATGATCCCAATATCCAGCCCCACTAATTTATTCACCCATTCAAATACAATTTCTTCCGAATAAGAATCGCCATAAGGATTTCCAAATCCCATAGAAATATAAATCACCAGTTGTTTATTAGTCTTATTACATAGGTTTTGAATCTCTTCCACTCGTTCTAATGATTCATCAATAGATGAATTTGTATTTCGTTGTTGAAATGTTTCTGAAATAGAAAACGGAAAACCTATATAAGTAATCGCATCAAATTGACTGGCCGCTTCTGCACCTCGATTATTAGCAACAATTGCTAATAATTTACTAGAAGAATCTGTTATCTCCAACTGTTGTATCACGGCTGCTGTATCCGCCATTTGCGGAATGGCTTTTGGTGAAACAAAACTGCCAAAGTCGATAGTATCAAACCCTACTTTTAACAATGAATTGATATAATCAACTTTTGTTTCCGTCGGAATAAAAGTCTTCCAGCCCTGCATCGCATCCCGCGGGCATTCTATCAGTTTGATTGTTTTACTATTCATTCGTCTAATCTTTGCTTCATGGCTTCATACAATATCATTCCTGTTGCAACGGAAACATTGAGCGATTCAAAACCTCCTCGCATTGGAATCTTTATTACACCGTCACATATTTTCATCAATGCTGGGTAAACACCTTTTTCCTCGCTACCCATAATAATGGCACAGGGCTCTTTAAAGTCAGTAGTTGCAATAGACTGCGCTGCTTCCATATCACTGGCATATACTTTTATTCCATGAAGGTGCATTTCGTCTACCGCTTTCATCAGGCTGCCTACCCTGCATACTGTTAATTTTTCTAATGCACCTGCAGAGGTAAGTATTGCATCTTCATTTAATGCACCCACTCCTTTATCGGGGATCACCAATGCATGCACACCACAGCAATACGCCGTTCTGGCAATACCCCCTATATTTCTAATATCCGTAATCCCATCTAAAATAAGTAGCAAAGGTGCTTCACCAGTGTCCATTAAGAAAGAAAGTTGCTCCTCTAATGCTACATAGTTAATTTTAGAAAGCTGCGCTACGCATCCTTCGTGCTCTTCAATATTAAAGCTATTTAGTTTAGCTACCGGTACATAACTTACAGGTATATGTTTTGTTGAAGCCAGCTGCTTTATTTTTGCTACCACCTCTCCACCTGCTTTTGTATCGAGATATATCTTATCTAATTGCCTACCTTTCTGCAAGGCTTCCAACACGGCTGTCCTACCTACAACAAGTGTATTCTTACGAGGTCGAGGTGTTGAACGAAATTTTTTCATGCATAAACGTATTAAGCTATTCTAGTTTCAGTTTTATCTGTTGTAGTGCCATGATAGTAATAGCATCTGTTATAATTCCTTGCTCCATCATTTGGAAGGCCTCTTCAAAAGGAACTTTTTTTATTGCCAATTGCTCTGTTTCTTCGGGTGCCGCACTATGCTGTTCCAATTGTCGTGCAACAAAAATATAGCCTTCTTCATCACACACAGAATTTGATAAATGAAAATGGATAAGTTGTTTCCATTCCTTTGCTACCAGCCCTGCTTCTTCCAATAACTCTCTTTTTGCTGTTACAAGAGGGTCGGTTCCTAATAAGCATCCTCCTTCCGGAATTTCCCAACTGTATTTATTGATAGCATAGCGATATTGTCCTATCAGCCATATATTATTCTCTTCATCCAGAGGCACAATTCCAATAGCCATATTTTTAAAATGTACTTTCCCATAAATACCCGCCCCGCCAGATGGATTAATCACATCATATTCTGTCAGCGAAATCCAGTTATTTTCATAAACCTTTTTTTCCTTTAGCGTTTGCCAGGGATTGATTTCTTCCTTATTGTTCATAGTGTAAAAATAACAAACCCGCAGACGAAAGCCTACGGGTTTTATAGATAATCATTGAATGAAATCTCATTTCAACTTGAATGCCCTTTTCACCTTAGGGACATAATCAAGCTTTTCCCATGTAAACAACTCCACTTTCTTTGTCAGTTTCTTCCCATCGGGGGAGATAAATGTTTTCTCGACAACTTTATTCTCTCTACCCATGTGACCATAGGCAGCCGTTTCACTGTAGATAGGACTGCGTAGTTTTAATCGCTGCTCAATAAAATAGGGACGCATATCGAAAATCTGCTCTACTAATTTGCCTATTTGTCCATCAGTCAGATTTACTTTGGCTGTACCGAAGGTGTTAACATTAATACTAGTAGGTTTAGCCACACCTATTGCATAAGAAACTTGTACTAAAATTTCGCTGGCCACACCGGCAGCCACCAGGTTTTTAGCTATATGGCGAGTGGCATAAGCGGCAGAGCGATCAACTTTAGAAGGGTCTTTTCCACTAAAAGCGCCTCCCCCATGTGCACCTTTACCACCATATGTATCGACAATGATTTTACGACCGGTAAGACCCGTATCGCCATGAGGACCGCCGATTACAAATTTGCCGGTAGGATTAATATGGTATTTGATATTATCATTAAAAAGCTTCGCATATTTTTTATACTTAGCTTTCACTCTCGGTATCAAGATTTTGATAATATCATCTTTGATTTTGGCCAGCATTTTTGTCTCAGTATCGAAATCATCGTGCTGTGTAGAAACTACAATCGCATCTATGCGAACTGGCTTATTGTTATCATCGTATTCCAGCGTCACCTGACTTTTGGCATCCGGACGCAGGTATTTTATTTGTTTATTCTCTCTACGTAAAGCAGCTAATTCAATCAATATCTTATGTGCCAAATCCAAAGCCAATGGCATGTAATCGTCTGTTTCATTGGTAGCATAACCAAACATCATCCCCTGATCACCTGCTCCCTGTTCCTGTTTTTTCTTCTTGTCTACACCTTGGTTGATATCGGGTGATTGCTCATGAATTGCAGAAAGAATACCGCAAGAACTGGCTTCAAACATATATTCACTTTTGGTGTATCCTATTTTACGAATAACACCTCGAGCTATTTCCTGTACATCAAGATAGGCCTTAGATTTTACTTCTCCTGCCAATACTACCTGGCCAGTTGTTACCAATGTTTCACAAGCCACTTTGGATTGTGCATCAAAAGCAAGAAAGTTGTCAATTAGCGCGTCAGATATCTGGTCGGCTATTTTATCTGGGTGTCCTTCTGATACACTTTCAGAGGTAAACAAATAAGGCATAGAGTTCTTTTTGGTTTTACAAATGGGTTAATAGTAAATCGGGTGCAAAGATAGCACCCGATTTCATTCAATTGTATAGCAATTTATTT
>CAZPPM010000129.1:0-8862 GCA_964588445.1 uncultured Citrobacter sp. | reverse complement strand
AACGGCTTAGTGTTTTTTAGTTGTTCCCCGGTGTTATTTACATCGGGGTTTTTTTATGGGCTATCGGCAACAGTGCATCGCTCAGCGATAGTTTCCACTGCTACGGGCTCCGCTATCGCTACGGTACTTCGTTGCACTACGTACCCAGCCCTCCGCATTGGGCAGCCTTTGAACGGGAGTGCAAGTAATAAAGCTATCTGTTGGCACTTTGTAAAAAGATATAATCTATTGATTTTTATATAGATGCATTTAGGTGACACTAAAGCTTCATAATTTGTCTATCAAAAAAAGTATTCAAATTTCATTGCGTATCGATTTCGTTACTTTTTGATAAACAAGATAGTTTGTTTGTCAAGGCGATCGGTCAAAAATTTTTGTTTATCAATTTTTTTAAAATTAAACACTCTATGTATTTTGTCAATATTATTTCTATATATTTGATATACAAATTTAATTAAAGTGAAGTTGAAACTAGAAAATGCGGTTAACTACCACTATGATAGGTTCCCGCCCAAAAGTTTGAATTATAACTCGTTTATCGACGAACTTATTAAAGCAACAGATTCGTTGGCAAGATTTGATCAGATGCTGAAAAATATGCATAATAATGAGATTTTATTAGCACCACTGCGAAATCAAGAAGCGGTAATATCCTCAAGAATAGAAGGAACAATAAGCACAATGGACGAGATATTGGAATACGAAGCTGATGAGTTGGATAACAATAAAGATAACAGTGATACAAGGTCTGATGTAATAGAGACCATTCTTTATCAGCGAGCATTGAAGGGTGCTCAAAAGGCAATGATAGATGGATATGATTTATCAAGTAGTTTAATAAAGCAAATGCATCAGCAGTTGCTTTATCTCGGTAGAGGGGCTGCAAAATCGCCAGGATTATATAAAACGGAGCAAAACTATTTAGCAGATAAGGCAAAAAAAACAGTACAATTTATCCCCATAAGCCCTGAAAAATTAATTGATGGCATAGAAATTTTATTGACGTATTTAAAAGAAAGCGCTGACCCTGTTTTAATTAAAACTGCATTAATGCACTTAGAATTTGAAGCGTTACATCCATTTCAGGATGGAAACGGACGGATAGGCAGGATGTTAATTACATTGTTTCTTTGGAAGTCTAAAGTTATTTCAGAGCCACATTTTTATATTAGTGGTTATTTAGAGGAGCACAAAGATGAATATATTGATATAATGAGAAATGTTTCTGAAAAAAATGAATGGGATGAATGGATTAAGTTTTTCTTAAAGGCGGTAGATGAACAAGCAATTAAAAATTTACAAATAGCCGAAAAAATTCGCAGACTGTATGATGACATGAAAACAAAATTCGCTGAAATATTGTCTTCAAAATGGAGTGTTAATGCACTAGACTTTGTGTTTACAAATCCTGTATTTAGAAACAATCGATTTACTAACAATGCAGGAATGCCTGCTCCCACAGCAGCAAAGTTTACTAAAAAACTATTGGACATTGGGTATCTTTCTACAAGGCAACATGCTGCAGGAAGACGACCTGCATTATATTCTTTTGAACCACTAATGAAACTAGTAAGAGTATAAAATATCACTACAAATTTTTGTTAGATTGTAATATCAGCTGTTTTCTTCCATTACAGGTGCTTAGCGATAACGTCACTAGCAAAAAAGAAGAAAAAATAGTCCGATTTTTATATAAAAAATCCCACGCCATCTGTTTACCTAATCTGTTTTTTAAAGAAGTAGGCGTATTGCGTACCCAGATTAATAGATTCGTTGTAGGTAGTTACTAATTCCCAGCCTTCGCTTCCCATAAGGTTGAGTGCTGTAGAAATTCTGTCTACACCGGCTATGGCTTTTTTTAACTCAGGAGAGACTTCATTAGCCCAATATTCATGCTTGTTATCTTTGAAAGAGTCCCAGTAATAATTGTAGTAAAGCTGGCTGTAAGCAAATTTGGCAATAGAAGGATTCGCTCCACTTTTTTGATTGGTTTGAGCAATTGCATAAGTAGCAAATGCTGCTACAAAAAAGATGCTGATGGCGATGAGTAAATACTTTTTCATAAATTAAGTGGTGGTGGTTTAATTGTTATATGTTTAAATATAAGATTAAAACTTCTCAGTTCTGAAAGAGAAAAGCTTGTAACTTGTAAAATTATATAGCGAAAGCCCCTATTTTTTATTACCCAAGTATTTTAGATTAATCAGCAAAAGTTAAGTTCAAAGAGTGAATAGTAAGCGAACCAGTCTTCCATCCAACTCCCTGCTGCAAGCAGCAAAAGAATTTAAACATATTGATAGCTATAGGGTAGCTTTCACTGATCGTAATAAGGAAATCGATATTGTACAAATAGGTAGGTTGTTTTTTTCGGCGGCTCCCGGTTGGGTTAGTACCTTGTTTGCCTGGAGAAATCGTATAGTAAAATTGTTAGGTTTAAAGATTCCTGATACAATTAAAAACAGAAAAGAGCTAATTGAAACGTTTACCGGCACACCTGGCGAGCAGATAGGCTTATTTAGAGTGTTGGAGAAATCAGCACAGGAATTAATATTGGGAGAAGATGATAAGCATTTAGACTTTCGGGTTTCTTTGCTAGTTGAAGATCTACATGTAGGAACAGCAGAGCGGCAGCTAACCATTTCAACATCGATTCATTTCAATAACTGGTTAGGCAAATTGTATTTTATTCCTGTACAACCCTTTCACCGGCTGATAGTGCGATCGATGTTAAAACAAATAGGAAGTAAAATAAAAGCGATGAAGCAGGAGTAAATATGGCTTTGCTTTACAGTGAACGTTTTTTCACGCCTTCAAAGCTAATCTTCACTTGCTTTATTTTTCCATCCTTGTCAAATTCCATATCATCTATACAGGTTACTCTGGCATTGCCATCAGTTTCACCTATTGGGCGACGATGGTACACGATATACCATTTATCTGTTCCCGGTACATTGATCACGGAATGGTGTCCCGCACCGGTAGCAACAGCGGGATCTTGTTGCAAAATTTTATCTATGCGTTGAAACGGACCAAAAGGAGAATCGGCTATAGCATACGCCACACTATAATCAGGGCCTGTCCATCCTCCTTCTGACCACATGAAATAATATTTACCATTGCGTATAAACATAACCGGACCTTCTACATATCCCTGTGGCGTAATTTCTTTATAAAGTGTACCATCTTCAAAAGGAATAATGCTTGTAAAATCATCATTCAGCTTTGCAATATTGCAATGCCGCCAGCCACCGTAGATGATATAATACTGTCCGTCTTTATCTTTAAAAACAAATTGATCGATAGGCTGAGCACCGTTATAAAATTTATCAATTAAAGGCTTACCCAAATAATCTTTAAAAGGACCTTCCGGCTTATCTGCTACAGCAATACCAATGCCGCCGGGTTCTTTATCACTTTGTATATCGTTGGCGGCAAAAAATAAAAAATACTTTCCATCCTTTTCTACAATAGCGGGTGCCCACATAGCTCTCCACGCCCATTTGATGGCAGCGGTGTCAACAATGCGAGAATGTTTTTCCCAGTTAATTAAATCGGGAGATGAAAAAGCGTCTAAAAAAACCTGTTGCTTGTAAGGCGCAGAATACGTAGGGTAAATCCAGTACTGCTTGTTAAAAACAATGCCCTCCGGATCGGCATACCATCCCGGAAAAACAGGATTGCCTGCAAGAGATTTGCTATTCTTTTTTTGCATAGTACAGGAAGTAAACAAGCAGAAAAGAAGACTATAGAAAAGAAAATTTCTCATGAAATCATTTTTAACATCGATAGAAAACTATGTGTGATATAGGGAAAGCTTATTCGCTATAAGTAATAGGGCAAAGTTTATAGCTTTCTAACCCATATATTCCTAAAGCTGATGGGTTCGCTGGGGTCACCATGATCCTGCAACTTGATAGGAGTGGCTCCATGTGCTTTTTCATAGGAAGGTTGCCCGGTGTAAACAGTAATTCCTTTTACGATAGTATTGTTTTGTACTAGTACACCGTTGTGAAATGCAGTAATACGGCCAGGTGTTTTGAGTGTTCCATCTTCATTAAAGCGAGGGGCTGTCCAAATGATATCGTACTGTTGCCACTCGCCAGGTTTTTTGCAGGCATTGGACAAAGGAATGGTTTGCTTATAGATGCTTGCCGCCTGCCCGTTTACATACGTTTCATTATTATAGTTGTCTAAAATTTGTATCTCATAGCCCTTGTCTCCAGAGCCGGTAGATGCAAGAAATAATCCGCTGTTACCTCGGCTTTGTCCGGAACCGGAAATGACTTCTGGTATTATCCATTCAATATGTAATTGATAATCGAGAAAGGATTCTCGTGTTTGTATATTGCCGGTTCCTTTTTTTACAGTGAAGTTTCCGTCGGCGACTATCCAGCCTGCGGGTTGTGTAGTATCCTTAACAGAGACCCATTTGTTCAGTGATTTTCCATCAAACAATACGATTGCATCAGAAGGGGCGTCGCTGGCTGTTTTGCCGGGCGTTACTACAGGAGGCTTGGGCTTCCACACTTCTGTTAGCTTAGGGTCTGTTTGGGCTTTGGCTGTAATTCCAGCTAATAAAAAACAAGCGGCCAAACGTAGGGGTGTCTTTACTTTTTTATTACTTAGCATATCGTTGATAAATAAAGATGATTTTTAAAGTTAGCTACTTTATGTTGATTTTGAACCGTACTTATGTGCGGATGTATTTGTTATTTTAGTAAAAAAGGATAAGGTTTTCCTTCGTAACTTGGTAAACATTTTATGGCAACGGTATTGATTACAGGAGGTACGGGATTGATAGGGCAATCACTGGCAACAGCCTTGGTGGGGAAGAACTATACTGTCGTATTATTAACGAGGAATACAACAGCACCCGATCCAGCAATGAAGGGAGTAACCTATAGTCATTGGGATGCAACAAAGAAAATTATTGATACAGAATGTATAGCTGTAGCTGATTATGTTATTCATCTAGCCGGTGCAGGCATAGCAGAGAAGAGATGGACAAAAAAGAGGAAGCAACTTATTGTGGATAGCAGAGTAGAAGGAACTACTTTTCTGGCCAATGCAATCAGGGAGCATGGCAAACATATAAAAGCGGTAATTGCTGCCTCGGCTATTGGATGGTATGGTGCAGATGTTGATACAAAAAACCCTCAACCTTTTACAGAAGAAGCTCCTCCTGCATCAGATTTTCTTGCTGATGTCTGCAGACAATGGGAAGAAAGTTGGCAACCACTTATCGGTACGGGTGTACGATTAGTGAAGTTGCGAACAGGTGTTGTAGTAAGTCGGGATGGCGGAGCGATAAAAGAATTTTTAAAACCTTTACGATGGGGTATAGCACCTATACTAAGTAAGGGTGATCAGCGAATGAGTTGGATTCATGTAGATGATATCGTGCGATTATATATTGCCGCTATAGAAAATGAAACGTATAGTGGTGTGTACAATGCCGTAGCGCCGGTATCTGTTACAAATAAAGAATTAATGCTGCTGCTGGCGAGAAAAGAAAGAAAAAGTTTTTTCATTCCTTTCTTTATCCCTTCTTTCCTACTGAAAATTGTTCTGGGAGAAATGAGTGGAGAATTGCTGAAGAGTACAACCGTGAGTGCACATAAATTGTATCGATCAGGGTTTGATTTTTTATACCCCAATCCCGATAAAGCGATAGAAGCTTTATAGAAGATAATTTTTAGCCCTTATTTATTTTGTTGCGAGAAACTAGCATGGTCAGGATGCCAGATGCTGGTAAACTCACCTATAATAGCGTGATTTTTTTTATAAATAAGACGGTGCAGTTTCAATAAATCAATATCATGTTGTGAAACTCTACGATGTATTGGGTGCATAGTGCCGCCATTGCTACTATCGCCTGCTTGTGCTGCGGGATTATATTGATAAATGGCATCGACCAATGTGCCTCGAGGATACATAATTCCGGGTACTCCCTTGCCTCTTAAATCAAGATTCGTCGGATGTTTTAATCCAAGCGTATGCCCGTACTCATGAGCGGCGGTCGTAGATCCTTTATATAGGTTGTCCAGCTTAAAATAACCGGTATTGCAACCCAATGCATCGACAAAAGAAATATTGCCCATGGCAAACTCTTCTATGCGGAAATAATTATTGTGAGGGTTGGTATTATAAAATATCTCGTCAGGTTGCAACGCTGGTTGGTGTACAGCTGTAATGGAAAAACGAATAGTCAATCTTTCACCTTGAAGGAGAAGCGAAGCATTAGGTTCGTTCCATAAGCTGGCTATTTCGTCTGCGATTTCACCGGCCAATTGTGGTGTAGCAGCATTTCCGTACAAAATAATATGCGAGGAAATGGTTAGTGTTTTTTTTGTGCTATCAATATCTGCGGTGCCCATACATAACTAGTCAGGTATCAAAGATACTACGATTTGAAAGCTATTTTAATTACCGGCGTATCATAAAAAATGCAACTGCTCCTTTCGAAAACAGTTGCACAAATCCATAAGGATAGAAACTATTTATATTGCTTAGGCAAAATAAACTTTGAAAGCCTCTCCTAGACGTTGAAACTCTTTGCTTACCTGACGCATACCTACAGCGCCACCCATCAGGCCGCTGGCATCCTTTTTTACCATTACCTCAAATTGATCATTGTTTTGCCGTATCTCTACACGCATTTTAAAAAATTTCCAAAAAGCACCTAATAGCACTCGTAGAAATTGATTGCCCTTACTGTAAATTTTTCCATTTTCTTTTTCTCCTTTATAAGCATAGCCTTCAGCCGTAAAAAAGAGATTGATCTTGTTCTCTAATTCTTCTTTCCTGCATTCAGAAAATTTATAGACAACACGGTCTTTTGCAAAATCAGTGACTTGAAACTTCATGGTGGTAAATTTTAAATAAGTGGTCGGTTGAAGGTATAAAAAAATTAGTTTCTAACGGGCTTGCCACTTTTTAAAACACTTTGAATGCGCTCCAGCGTTTTCCTTTCTCCGCATAGCGAAAGAAAAGCTTCCCTTTCCAGATCAAGCAGGTATTGCTCCGATACCAGAGTGGGCTCACTCAGGTCGCCACCACACATTACATAGGCTAATTTTTTTGCTACCAAACTATCATGATCTGTTGCATAATTAGCTCTCCACATACCATTGATGCCCGCATACAAAGCACCTAAAGCTGAACGTCCTAATACTTTTACATCTGTGCGGGGAATAGGGCTTGTATAGCCGCTATCGAATAGTTCGATAACAGATTTTTTGGCTTCAGCAATTCTTCTTCCCTGGTTGATGACTACTTCATCCAAGCCTTTTCTGTAAATACCTAAGTCAAATCCTTCTTGTGCAGATGTGGCTACTTTTGCAGTAGCTATAGTAAGGAAACGGTTTTTTAAGGTGATGGTATCTGGCTCATCCGCATGCATTTCATCTGCGGCTCGCAGTACAAATTCTTTAGTACCGCCGCCACCGGGTATAAGTCCTACGCCCAATTCCACCAGCCCTGTATAGGTTTCTGCAGCGGGGCAAACTTTATCTGCATGCAGACTTAATTCGCAAGCGCCACCCAAGGCAAGACCATGAGGTGCTACTACGACAGGTACGGAAGAATACCTTGCTCGCATCATGCTATTTTGAAAAAGACGAATAGCCATATCCAACTCATCATATTCCTGATCAATTGCCAACATAAATATCATTCCCACATTGGCTCCTGCCGAAAAATTAGCGCCTTCGTTGGCAATAACTAATCCTTTATAACCTTTCTCTGCTTTGTCAATGGCTGTTTGTATACCTGATAGTACATCACCACCAATGCTACCCATTTTGGTAAACCATTGCAGGCCGAGCACATCATCTCCCAAATTATATAACTGGCAGCTTCCATTTTTCCACACAAGCTTATCCTGATAATTGCTCATGACAATAAAAGCTTCACCACCGGGTAATGCCTTATAGGTTTTGCTGGCAGGATCATAGCAATATTTTTTGCCAGCTTCTACTTTGTAAAACGATTTATGTCCTGCTGCTATCATTTCCGTTACCCAAGGTGCTACTGTATAACCAGCATCCTGCATAGCTTTTGCTGTTTTTTCTACACCCAATACATCCCAGCTTTCAAAGGCACCTATTTCCCAACCGAAACCGGCCATCATGGCATCATCAATGCGGAAAATCTCATCACTTATTTCAGGAATGCGGAAGGAGATATAGGAAAACAGGTGATAATGAAAATGACGATAGAAATCACCCGACTTGTCTGTTGCGGCTACCAGCATTTTCAACCGTTGTGCTAAATCTTCAATAGGCTTGGCTATTTCAAAGCTTGCAAATTTGGGCTTGCTTCGTGGTCCATACTCCATAGTCGCAAGGTTCAGTGTTTGTATATCACTTTTACCTTCGGGTGTTTTAACTTTTTTGAAAAACCCTTGCCCCGTTTTATCACCTAGCCAATTATTTTCTACCAGTTTATTCAACCATTCGGGAATTACAAAAAGAGAGCGGGCTTCATCCTCCGGGCAATTATCATATACACCTTTAGCCACTTTTACCAACGTATCTATACCTACCACATCAGCCGTGCGGAAGGTGGCTGATTTAGGTCGTCCAATCATCGGGCCGGTGAGTGCATCAACCTCGTCAATACTAAGCTTCATTTTATCTACCAGCGCAAAAACTACCATGATACTGTACACGCCAATACGGTTGGCAATGAATGCCGGCGTGTCTTTACATAATACAGTTGTTTTGCCTAGTATAAGATCGCCATAGTTCATCAAGAAATCAATGATAGCAGGATCTGTATCTGGTGTAGGAATAATTTCTAGTAAGCGCAGGTAACGGGGTGGGTTAAAAAAGTGCGTACCACAAAAATGTTTTTTAAAAT
>CAZPPM010000128.1:0-8908 GCA_964588445.1 uncultured Citrobacter sp. | reverse complement strand
GCACCAATTTCTTTTTATGATCAACTTTTTCCAAACTTCCTTCGTGTAGAGGAATCAATACTTCTTTCCCTTTTATTTCCAAGCGGCAAAGAAGCTGGTGAGGTTGTTCGATAACTTCTAAAATAGACCCTAATTCTTCTGTACCCTCGATAATAGTATAACCCAATAAGCTGGCGGGAGCTGATTTTGCAGCAAATTTTTTAAAATCTACTTCAGGGAGCCAGAGTTCTTTTTGTACAAGGGGTAATGCCTGCTCACGCGTATCAATGGTATCAACTTTTATATATAGCTCTTCTTCGTTTTTTAGTCTTGTAGCACTGATAAACCAAGGGAAAAAATTTCCGGCTTTGTCTTCTGTAAAAATAGTGGTAAGCCCTTTTAGTGTTGTTTTCTTGCCAAGATTATGTTTAAGCAACAATTCTCCTTTGAGGCCTGTAGCGGCAACAATTTTTCCTATTTTATAATATTCCGCCATTGGGTCAGTTTGAATGATTCGATGGATAGAAATAAATGTAAAAACCCCCGGTCATGGGGGTTTCCTAAAAAAGTTATTTACACTTATTAATACTCGTCTTCATTAAATAGAAAATCTTCCTGTGTTGGATAGTCAGGCCATATATCTTCTATGGTTTCATATACATCACCTTCATCTTCCAGTTCCTGAAGGTTTTCCACTACTTCAATAGGTGCCCCGGAGCGGATAGAATAATCAATCAACTCGTCCTTTGTAGCAGGCCAGGGCGCATCTTCTAAATATGAGGCTAATTCAAGGGTCCAAAACATATTTTTCGCTCTTTTATGGGTTTATATAAACTGGGAAAAATGGAGTTGGCCTCCCAATTTTTCCGCAAATGTAACTGTATTAACGAATTTTCCAAATCATAGTTGTAAGTCCGGGAATCAAGTTTTTCTTAAAAAAACAAGCGGGCAGGAATGCCTACTTTTGCTGCCGGGCTATTTTCTGCTTATTTGATTAATTTAAAGTTTATTTGGCTGCATGGTAATCGGAAAAAATATTCACAGGCGCTACGGTACAGTAGAAGTATTGAAAGGAGTAGATATTGCTATACAAAAAGGGGAGGTGGTAGCGATTGCAGGCCCCTCAGGCTCAGGCAAAAGCACGCTCTTGCATATTTTGGGTACGCTGGATAAGGCCGATGAGGGAACAGTGGAAGTGAATGGTGTTCGGGTATCGGGATTGGACGGGAAAAAGCTGGCCGCTTTTCGTAATAAGCATATTGGCTTCGTTTTTCAGTTTCATCATTTATTGCCTGAGTTTTCGGCTTTGGAAAATGTATGTATACCGGGATGGCTGGCTGGCCGCAGAAAAGGTGAAGTGCTTGCGGAGGCTGAAAAATTGCTGAAAAAGCTTAACCTGTCGCACCGTATGGAAAATAAACCCAACCAGCTATCGGGTGGTGAGCAGCAACGGGTAGCCGTAGCGAGGGCATTAATCAATCAGCCGGATATTATTTTTGCAGACGAACCTACCGGCAACCTCGACTCGGCCAATGCAAGGGAGCTACATGAGCTATTTTTTGATCTTCGAAAGGAATTTGGGCAAACCATACTTATCGTAACACATAATGATGAACTGGCTCAGTTGAGCGACAGGGTGTTGTGGATGAGAGATGGTAAAATAGTGGAAGGGTAGCCTTACTTTTTATACTCTGGGTTTCCAGGGAATTTCCTCCGCCTGTGAGAGATGGGCTGCGTATCGCGCCAGTACAAATAAATAATCACTCAGCCGGTTCAGGTATTTTTGAATAATGGAAGCTATTTCCTCCTCTTCACCCAGCCTTACCACGCAGCGTTCTGCACGTCGGCAAATGCAGCGGGCAATATGCAAATGAGAAACAGTAGGATGGCCGCCGGGAAGAATAAAACTTTTCATAGGTGGAATAGCTTCATTCATCCGGTCAATTTCTTTTTCCAATAAACGGATATCTTCTTCTTTTAGATCGGGTATTTTCATCTTTACCTCTTTTGCCGGGTCGCAGGCCAGTGCAGATCCAATGGTAAAAAGGCGATCTTGTATCTCTTGTAATACCTGCCGGCTATTGTCGTCTATTAACAAATCACGGCATAAACCTATATAGGAATTTAATTCATCGGCCGTACCATAGGCTTCGATGCGTAGATGGCTCTTGGAGACTTTGGTGCCACCAATCAGCGATGTAGTGCCTTTGTCGCCTGTTTTTGTATATATTTTTAAAGCCATGGCTGAGGAGAAAAATTAATCGTTCAGGATGTAACAGGGATAAACAGTACTTATCAGGAATTCCGGACTACTACCTCATTTCGCTTATCACTTTCTATCACACCATCCCGCAGGCGCACTACCCGTAAAGCGTGTTGTGCAATATCTTCTTCGTGTGTTACCAATACAACCGTATTACCACTACTATGTATTTGCCCAAAAATATCCATAATCTCGTAGGAGGTTTTGGTGTCAAGGTTACCGGTAGGCTCATCGGCAAGTATCAGAGAAGGATCGTTTACAAGCGCTCTGGCGATGGCCACCCGCTGGCACTGGCCGCCGGAAAGCTCATTGGGTTTATGATGATGCCTATCGGATAAATGAACCATATCCAGCACATGCAGTGCTTTTTCGTTGCGAAATTTTTTACTCATGCCACTATATACCAGCGGAAGCGCAACATTTTCCAGTGCAGTAAGACGCGGCAGCAAGTTAAATTGCTGAAAAACGAACCCTATTTCTTTATTACGTACTTCTGCCAATGCATTGTCTTCCATTTTACTTACATCCTGCCCATTCAAAACATACTTGCCGGAAGTAGGTGTATCTAAGCAGCCAAGTATATTCATCAATGTACTTTTCCCGGAACCGGAAGGCCCCATCAGCGCAACGTATTCATTCTTATTAATGTCTAGCGAAACACCTTTTAGCACTTCGAGCACATTCTTACCCATGTAGTAGCTTTTGCGAATTTGTTCTAAATGAATAATTGAAGGCATGGGTATTACTTTTTAATGACTTTGGGTACTTTAAAGAAAACACCATCTTGTAACGGTGCATTTTTCAGGCCTTCCTCACGAAGGATGGAACCTTTAATCTCATCTTCTCGTAATACATTTATCTCATCACTCATATGCAACAAAGGCTCTACACCATCCAGATTTAGTTCATTCAATTTTTCAACAAAATGAATCATGCGTTGCAGGTCTGTTTTGATTTCTTCTTTCTCCGCTTCGTTAAAGCTTAGCTTAGAAAGATGGGCCAGCTTGTCAACCAATTCATTGTTCACTTCCATACGACAAATATAAGTATCCTGCCAGTGATTAAAGCGGTAAATGAAAAAGCAAAAAAAAGATATGCGATAGATTTTTCTGTCATTTTTTAGGTGTTTTTTACAAAAAAGTTTACCCTAAACGAAGTAGGTAGGCCTAAAGGGTTTTTGTTATCTTCGCCGCCCTGCCCTTTAAAAAGCAGAGGGGTAAAATAGTATGGCACCTGAGCGTAAAATTGTAATGAGTGGTATTCGTCCAACGGGTTTCTTGCACCTGGGAAATTATTTTGGGGCGTTGAGAAACTTTGTGCGCATGCAGGAGGAGTATGAGTGCTATTTTATGATTGCCGATTTACACTCTTTGACTACGCACCCTGATACGAAAGAACTGCGATCAAATGTGCGTAGGGTAATTGCAGAGTATGTAGCCTGTGGCCTTGACCCGGATAAAGCAGCGCTTTATTGCCAGAGCCATGTGTATGAAACATCCGAACTATACCTTTACTTGAATATGTTGGCCTATAAAGGTGAACTGGAAAAAACAGTTACGTTTAAGGACAAAGCCCGCCAGCACCCGGAAAACATTAATGCAGGCTTATTGACCTATCCTGTATTGCAGGCAGCCGATATATTACTGCATAGAGCATCGCTGGTACCGGTAGGAAAAGATCAGGAGCAGCATTTGGAAATGGCGAGAACATTTGCCAATCGATTTAATCATCGCTATGGCGATGTATTTCCGGAGCCACATGCCTTCAACTACGGAGGAGAATTAATAAAAGTTCCCAGCCTGGATGGTGCAGGAAAAATGAGTAAGAGTGAAAATCAGTTGGCTACTTTATATCTTTCGGATGATGATGAGCTCATCCGTAAAAAAGTAATGAAGGCGAAAACAGATAGCGGCCCTACAGAAAAAAACTCCGAGAAACCAGACTATATTCAAAACATTTTTCAGTTGATGAGCTTGGTGAGTAAGCAAGATACGATGGTACATTTTGAACAAGCGTATAATGATTGCACCATTCGTTATGGCGATATGAAAAAACAACTGGCGGAAGATATGATTGCCTTTATAGCCCCTATACGAGAAAAGGCAGCCAGTATTCAGCACAATGAAAAATTGCTACAGGAGGTGATGGAAAAAGGGATGGAGAAAGCACGCCAAAGTGCTGGAAATACATTGGCTGCAGCAAGAACCGCCATAGGGCTTGATTATTTTTAAAAAAACAGATTTGTTCCCTCCTTATTTACAAAAAAGGAGTACTTTAAAGCAATAGAAAGAGATAACAACTACTACGAAAATTCCATCATGGCAAAAGCAAAAAAACCAAAACATATAGCTGTAGCGGGTAACATAGGTGCTGGGAAAACAACACTAACAGAAATGTTGAGTAAGCACTATAGATGGATTCCCAACTTTGAAGATGTGGATCATAATCCTTACCTGATGGATTTTTATGAAGATATGCCTCGTTGGAGTTTTAATTTGCAGATATACTTTTTAAATAGCCGCTTAGAGCAATTAGTAGATATACAAAAAGGTACAGAGACTGTGATACAGGATCGTACTATCTATGAAGATGCCAATATTTTTGCACCCAATCTACATGAAATGGGGCTGATGAGTAAGCGGGATTTTGAAAACTACTTTAACTTTTTTCAAACACTCAAAACGCTGGTACAACCTCCGGATTTATTAATTTACTTAAGTGCTTCTGTACCTACGCTGGTGGGACAAATACAAAAGCGCGGAAGAGAATATGAGGAGAATATACGATTGGATTACCTCAAGCGCCTTAATGAATATTACAACAAGTGGGTAGATAACTATAAAGAAGGGAAATTGTTGATAATAAATGTTGATAAGAATAAATTTGCTGAGAAAGAAGAAGATTTTGGCGAAATAATTGCTAAAGTAGATGCACAGCTATATGGGTTATTTTAAAAAAATACTATTCATTACTTTTTTATTTGTGAGTGCCACAGCAAGTGCACAGTCACTTAAAGATGCTTTATATAGTGGAAGATTGAAGACAGATTCGGGATCTGTGATAAAGAAAGGTGATAGCTTGCAGGTAAGAACCAATGAGGAAGTAAAAGCGCATCAGGATTCTATCAAAGTGGCTGCCATTGTTGCAAAGACAGTTGAAGATTCACTAAAAAAAGCTGGTGTTGCTGTAAATACAGTTACCGGAGAAGTAGTAGAAGGCATTGTTGACAGCACGGGTACTACAGTGCCTACAGAAAAATTGGATAATACAGCCGCTTGGAAAAAATTTATTGATGAATATACCGCTGTTGTAAAGAAAGAAGTAGATGCTTCTAACAGGGTAAGAAAAGGTGCTTATTCCGTATTGATTGAATATGAGATAGGAGAAGATGGTTCTATAGTAACCAATAAAATAGCGGCGGAACCCAAAAATACTTTTATAGAAGAACAGGTAAAGCAGCGAATGATGTATAATGCTCCTCAATTGGATCCTATACGCAATGCTAATGGCACGCCTCGTAAAGTAAGCCGGAAACAGATGCTTACCATTATTAAAGAGTAAGCTTTCTTTAACAGAAACGAGCGGACGCTTGCGTCTGGCTCCTAACTATTTTTCAGGTTTTATACTCGTTAGTTAATATGTCTGCACCTGTAAGTCGACGACTTAGGCTCGACTATTTTGGAGTGTACCCGGCTTTAATGTACTTTAGAGTACAGCAAAATGTGTAAAATCATGAGGGCGATTCTATTCCTTGTAAGTCTTTTAGGTACTATATCAATCAAAGCTCAAGTTCCCATTGTTGGCAGCCAGTCCCAGATAAATAATGCGATTTTTCTAAATAACATGAAGGAGGGTTTAGAATATTTGAACCGCGGTGCTCAAATTCGTTCAACATTTTTGGCAGAGTTGCATTCAGCAAGAAACAATTACTGGAACGAAATTAATAATAATAAGATCTCATCAAGTTCCTATGAACAATATTACAAGCTATTGAAAGAAAAAGATTATTATTTTCTTTACCTGGAATATATGACAAGGATGGATAACTCAAGGAATAAGGGAACTCTTGAGTTTGGCGGGATAATCGATATGCTAATGGGAGGTTGGGTTACGGGTACTTTTGATGGTGGTATACTTCCATTTGCTCAATATGAGTTTAACAGATTTTGCTCTGCTGCTCTGTCCGTTTTCTTAAATAAGAACTCTACAGAATCAGATATAAAATATGTCAATAAAGTATATTCTGAGTATTGTGTTAGAAGGGATCTTGGGGAATATCTTTTTAAGAATTATCATTCGCCACTTACTTCTAATCAACTGAATGAAAAATATTTAGAAGCTTGGTTAACGGCAAGCTGCATATCCAATACTATTTCAGATTCAAAAGAATTTATAAGTAAAATTGTAGGGGTGTATGGCAATAATGCTATCAAAATAATGTGTGATGCTGCAAATAACTTATATAATGGGGTAAGACTTAGGCAAAATCATAACGAATGGAACATTGGCCGAAGATCGCCCAGCGAATCTTTCTGGTTTACACCGGTAAATAGAACAAGTTTTTTTTGGAACCTTAGCAAGTTGGATTCTACGATGATTGTTCCTTATCATATTATGAGGCACAACTATTTAGATTACGCAACGGCTAAAACGTTTGCAGATTTTAGAAAAAAAAGACATGGTATTGATAATTTTAATAAAGTTGTAAGCAGACTAAAAAAAGAGCTGGATAACGATTATTTTTATGATGCGACAAAGCCTCTTGGCGGCAAACCCCCTACCATAGGATCTTTAAGGGTAAAGGATGGCTCTGCTGAGCTTCTTAGCAATCATTTGGAAATATGGAAAGATGTGCAGGAACTTGGTATTGGCCAAAGGAATAAAAAGAATTATAGAAAAATCCTCGTAGAAAAACTACAATTTTTACAAGATACCCTACAGAAACAAAATTTAAGAAGTGTTGAAAATAGATTAAGCGACATATTCATGACGTTAGATGAGGATCTTCTATTAACTGCTGTTGCCGCAAACGACGCTTTAGGAAATAAAGACATTGGTTATGGCAGCATTGATAGGCTTTCAATGAGCCGGGAATTTGGGAAACTCAATTCCCTAAGTTATAAATTAGGGCTAAACAATATATTAAAAATTTACTTTGGGTTATCTCAAATTGCTGAAAACCCGCAAACTTTTTCTGTCTTATCCCTTAGTGACTCTTATCTGTATATGGATTTTCTTGAGCGATGCGAACATGCAATAAAAGACTATAAGCAGTTAATTAGTAGTTATGGTGATGATAAAGTAAAGCAAATAGCATCATCAATAAGACACGAGTTTGCTCCCAATCATTTTTACACTTCATTTACAAGACCGTTTAAATTGTTTTTTTCTTTGGTTGCGGAAGATTTCCCTAATCTTCTTTTAGAGTCCGAGCTAATTAAGTCAAATGCGAAGACTGTTGAAGAAATAAGAGATAAATACCGAAAAAAGCTACAAAAGTACCATGATCAAACCTCGCAGGCTAAAAGCAGTTATGATCTTAGAAGATTAAAACTATGGGTATCAGTGGAAAGGGCAGAAATAATTTATACGGATGAAGAAATAACACTAATTTATGGTAACTACATTGTATTTAATGATAAAGCAAGCTCAAAGCTGCCTACAATACTTGAAGCACAAATAGCCACAGAAGAGTTTTTATACCCGGTAGTAAAATATCATGTTGAGGCAAAAAATAGCAATAACTCAAACAGAAATGATCTGGCATATTCCAATCAGGTAGTATATAACCTTTCGCAACTATCTTTTAAAATTTTAACGGAGAACCAGTTGTCACATATAAATATGAGGAGAGGTTATCAAGGAACTGATAGCGATGGCTTCTACTGTATTCATGGATCTTATTTAAACCAATGTGCTCATTTTCCTCATTTAGGTGAGTACACTTATAACAAAGACCGTGAAACGGGTAAATATATCTTTACTTATAAACCGAGAATGGACAGCAGGATACTATTTACATCTTTTAAGCAGTTAGAAGGGCTATTTTAATAGCCTCTATAGTCTTCAGTTTCCTTTAGTAATTTTTCTATGTTTAATAACCATTCAGCTTGTTTCTCTTTATTGATGCTATGTTGTGTTTCCTGATCATATAGTTGCTGCATTGTTTGCTTTTCCAGCAAAGCAGTTTGGTAGAGATTGTTCAGATCTTTTTTAAAAGACTTCTCGTTGAACTTATAAGAGAGCAGAGATTGATAAAATTTGCGAGCTTGTATTTCTGCTATATCAAAATGCCCTTGTTCATGCGCCAGGATATAAACAGTTTTATGGCGAACCCAGGATTGTGTTTGCGAAAAAAGAGAGCTAACCGTAAAAACAAATTCGCCATTCGTTATGCTATAGGAGAATCCTAAATGAGTTGCCGTCAACGCTGCGGCAGAAGAGTTAGGATCAACTGCTGCTTTATAGTCACTCCAATTCAGTTTTTTAGAAGCAGACCATTTGATGGTTTGATCGCCTTCGCTTTGAGCCTTAGCTGCAATAAGTAGAGTAATGGAAAATGAAAAAAGTAATAATCGATAAGCCATAGACTTTTAAAACGAAAAGTTTGTACTAAAATTTTTTATAGATAGCCAAAGAATTTAAAAAAAGAAAACCCCGCTTCAT
>CAZPPM010000127.1:0-8931 GCA_964588445.1 uncultured Citrobacter sp. | reverse complement strand
AAGCCTGCCGCTAGCGTTCATCCTGAGCCAGGATCAAACTCTCCATTGTAAATGATGTTTGATTACTGACTATTAATTCTCTTAGAAAATTAACGTGTCAAATCGAATTGTTTTCGCTTGACTTACCTATTATTTTTTATTCTGATAAATCAGAATAAAGTGCTATTGCTTCCCAACTTTCAAAGATCTTTTGACTCTATTTTGTCACCCGTTTTTTGAACGGGAGTGCAAAGGTAGGAGTCTTTATTTCTTAACCAAATTTTTCTTCATTTTTTCTTAAAAAATTTAGAAGTAACTGGTATGAAAATCAACTTTTTCTGTAAAGAACTTGTCTCTTTTTTGAGACGGACGGCAAAGTTACAACTTCTAAACTTACCACCCAAATTTTGCATCCCATTTTGTCAAAATTCTTGCTAACACTTTTCTTATTTTTAAATGGGGTTGCAAAAGTAAGGAGTTATAAGTTATTGGCCAAATATTATTATTAAAAACCATCCTAAAATCCTTCACAAAAACTTTCAGAGAACTACCGTTTTTCAAGCGGGGTGCAAAGATAGGAGTGAAATGATTACTGACAAATCTTTTTTATCTGTTTTTTGTCTCCACAATCGCAAACCCGCTACTGTATTAGATTTTATCGGAAAAATAATTTTCAGGAAAGCCAACTGATTGAAGAAAAAGGCCTTGTGGAGGCACACCAAAGTTGGCTTTTGTGCAATCTTTTGCCCTAATTACATTTTCAAAAGCCTCTATACTAAGTTTTTCCCTACCTACGAGTAACATAGTGCCTACCAATGCTCTCACCATCCCTCGTAAAAAACGATTCCCTATTACATGATATACCAAACAGTCACCTTCTACCCTCCATTCGCTGTGTTCTACTGTACATAGAAACGTTTTTACTTGTGTATTGCGTTTGGAGAAAGAGGTAAAGTCATTGTGCCGGATAATAACTGAAGCCGCCTCTTCCAACAAGCTTTTGTTTAATGTATAGGGGTAGTAATAGGCTCTGTCCTGCAAAAAAGGCTGCTTCTGCCGATAGATAAAATATTTGTACTCCCTTGTAATCGCATCAAATCGGCAATGCGCATCAGCGTGCATGGGGTACACTCCTTTAACAACAATATCCGCAGGAAGTATAGCATTTATCTTATATAAAAAATGAGGATGAAGACCTTCCTCAAAATCAAAATGGAAAAAATTTTGTACCGCATGCACACCGGCATCAGTACGGGATGATCCTGTAAGAATGATGCTTCCTTTTTGAAGAACAGCAAAAGCTTTTTCGATAGTAGCCTGAATCGTTTTTTCTGTATTATACTGAGATTGAAAACCACTGTAGGCTGTACCCTTGTAAGTTATTTCCAAAAAATATCGGGGCATCCTGATTGTATTCTTTATATAGACAATTCTTATGGCTGAATGATAGCTTTAAATCGCCTGAGGTAATAGTCATTCTTAAACTCCGTCTCTAATGAAGAAAACTTTTCCCTGTCACTTATGTAAAAATAAGCTGCATCAAAAAGCTGATACCTGGCTGCATCATTTAAAAATAAACTACCTAAATTCTTTAACTGGCTGGTTGTATAGCATTTTTGCTTGAAGGCTTTTTTTGCTTCATCCAGCATCCCATCATCGGTACTTTTTGCTACCATCTTTTTACGTAACTTCTTAAAATCATCCTCTGTAGCAACCGATTTACAAACATTACTTTTAGTGTCTGTATTCTTTACTTCTTGTTGATGAGTAACAGATTGCTGTACTGTAACAGGTATATCTAAAAACTTTTGCTCATTACTTTTTGCCTTTTCTTTCGGAGCTGCAGCTTGTGCAACAGGCGGTGGTATTAGTATGCTGATAGTATCCGTTTCTCCATCCGCATACCGATCGATAAACACCAAGCCAAATCCTTGTGTAGTTGAGCTCTCTGTCTTTTTTGTTACAATAGAAGGTTTGTAAATATTCGGCGGCGCTTCGCTGACTGCTGTCTTTACCACTTCTTTTTCAATAGCTTCTTCTATCACCGGCTTGCTGGCCACTGCTAAACTATCCAGCTTTCTTAGATCCTTTTCGTTTTTTTCTACCACCACAATATCTTGCTTCTTCTCTACAACAGCTTTACTATCCGGCTTTTCTGCTATTATCGGTTTTACGTCTTCTACTTGCTTTACTACTACTTCTTTTACTGGCACTACTTTTTTCTCTTCTATAGCCGGTGCTGTTATCGTTTTTTCTTTTAATGAAGGATCATTTGCTGCCTTAGATAAAATATTTGTAAAATCAGAAACAGCTACAGTTTCTTTTTTAGCTACAGCAGTTGCCGATGCCGACTGCGACATAGCTACAGCCAATGTCTGCAGATTAAAAAGCCCCCATCCTTGATCGGGGAAATTTTTCAATAAGTATCCATGATTCTTTGCCCCTATCGCTACTTCAAACCTTTGATCGGGCCCTGCATTGCCTGGAAATCCTACTGAAAAATGATAAGTACTATCCGCAAGACGGGAAAGAATTAAGTAACCCGTACTACTGGAAGTGTATACCTTATCTCCCATTTTAACCACAAAAGGCTGTTCCTTTTCTGTTTGTAGATAAATATAATAAACTCGTTGAGCGGAAAGGGATAACCCCATCATTAAGAAGAAAAAGAAACAAACCAGCCTATACATTCAATAAAATTTATTAGGTTCAAAATTAACCTAAATACTTTTTATAACATTGAATAAATATCGCTCGATCAAGTTTGCTTACGCAAGTAGTACTAAGAATTCTTAGTAGAAAGAAATGGGATTGTTCTGTTTATGTTTTCTATAGCGATGCAATAAAAAGAGATTATTAGCCACATATTATTCCTACCATTTGCCACTGGCACCTCCGCCTCCAAAACTACCACCTCCGAAACCTCCAAAGCCACCACTACTACCGCCGCCAGACCATCCTCCGCCGCCGCTGCTTCCGCCGGTCCATCCTCCTCCAGTCCAGTCAGAATAGCCTCGCCGAGATACATAGCCTCCTCCACCACCACCTGCAATACCGCCAAAGAGAATAATCAATGCAATAACTACAACAATTACTAAAATAGGCGGAATACCTTTTCCGCTACCTCTATTACTCCATCCATCAGGGGCTTTATACTTTCCTTCGGCTGCTTTAATTAATGCATCGGTTCCTTTATCAAGACCCCGATAGATATCACCTGCTTTGAAATTGGGAGTAATTTCATTTTCGATAATGCTCTTTGTAGTAATATCCGGTACAACACTTTCCAAACCATACCCTACCTGAATAGTCAAATCTCTATTACCCGCCCCTCCTTCAATACTAACTAGAACAACAATACCATTTTCGAACGTTTTGTTACCTACCCCCCATTTGCGGCCTAATGCAATAGCATAGTCCTCTACAGGGTAGCCTTTCAAATCATCCACAATCACAATCGCAATCTGATTGGATGTAGTATCATCATACAATTTTAGCTTATTCTCAAGTGCCTGCTTTTGCGCTTCGGTTATCGTTTTACCTGTAAAATCATTCACCAACTTAGGCGGTACAGGCGATGGAGGTATTGCATTTTCTATTTGAGCATATACCCCTAGCGATAACAATAAAGAAAGAAAAAAGAAAAGTTTTTTCATGTATCAATGCCCGAAAACAATATCATCGGGAAGTTCGTTTTTATCTGTTTGTTGATTATACGGAAAATGTAATTGTAGTGCTTCTCCTATATCTTTTACGCAGTCAATAATACCTTGTGCAATATTCTCTTTACAAAAACTCGCCACCATCGCTTCCACTTCTTTTATCCAATATTCCTCTCCCGCTTTTACATGAATATTCTTATCAGCAAAAATGGCCAACTGATGATCCTTCATAGCTATATATAGCAGCACAGCATTCTCCTCTTTCGTTTCATCCATTTCAAGATTGAAGAAAACCTCACCAGCCCGCTCCAGCGCATCCATGTATCTACAATGACTTTCTATAAAAACACGTATCTCACCACTTGTAGATTTTTCAGCTTCTTTTATAGCTGCTACAATCCGACTTCTTTCGTCTGGTGTAAAAAATTTGTTTTCCTTTTTGAAAAGATTAAATAAACCCACGGTTTCAAAATTTTATTTCTACTGCTTTCTCTGTTCCTGCATCCGCAGCAAATCCTGAGCGAGTCGTAAATCCTCCCATTGTTGCCACTACTGAAGAAGGAAATGTTCTTACCGCTACATTAAATTTATTGACTGCTTCATTATAGTCGTTTCGAGCAACCTTAATTCGCCGCTCTGTTCCTTCTAATTGTGTTTGCAGTCCCAAAAAAGCTTCCGTACCTCGTATAGCAGGGTATGATTCAATTACAGCAATAAGCGTGTTGGCCTGCGTAGCAATTTCTGTTTGCAAGGCCTCCTGCTCTTTTATAATCTCGGGAGATGGAGCTCCTGTTTGTAGAGTTGTCAAGCGGGCACGGGCAGCCGCTATTCTCTCCAGCGTTTGCTTTTCGTAACCTGCCATTCCTTTTACCGTTTGTACCAGAACAGGAATCAAGTCTGCTCGCCGCTGATAAGTTCTTTCTACATCTGCCCAGTACTTGGTCACGGCTTCTTCTTTCTTTACAAAACCATTATAGGTAATGATGCCATATACAAGTATAACACCTACTACCGCAACAAGAATAAAGGACCACTTTTTTTGCTTCATTATTTACTAAAACTCAAATTTTACGTCTGGTGCTTTTTCAGCCCCTGCTTCTGCTTTGAAACCTTCCTTAGCCTTAAAGCCAAACATACCGGCGAGAAGGTTGACTGGAAATGAACGAACCTTTACATTATAGCCATTCACCGCTTCATTAAATGTTCTTTGTGCGCTACTGATACTATTACCCATTCCTTCCAGACTAGTTTGGAGATTTAAAAAGTTTTGATTGGCTTTTAAATCAGGGTATCTCTCCACTACTACCATTAAGCGACTCAATGCTCCTGATAGTTCGCCTTGTGCTGCCTGGAACTTAGCGATGTTTTCAGGTGTCAGATTATCTGCAGAGATATTAACACCTGTCGCTTTTGATCTTGCTTCTATTACGTCCTGTAGAGTTTTTCTCTCAAAATCGGCCGCACCTTTAACCGTATTTACTAATTGCTCTGTCAGGCTCGCTCTCTTCTGATATTCTGTCTCTACATTACTCCATGCCTTTTTTACATTCTCATCCTCCTTTATCACACCATTATAACCACTACAGCCCCAAACACCCAGTATTAAAACAAGTCCGAGAATGAGTAGCAATCCGATATTTTTCGTTCCTTTCATTTTTTTTACATTTTTGGTTAAAATAAAATTAGGGTATTTCCCCATTCCATAAAGCAGTTTTTCGGCTAATAGGTCAAAAATGACCTACTAATACCCCCACGGCACGGTTTTGGGTTATGGTGATTTAAAATCGTAGTACTATGAAAAACTATCGATGGCTATTCCTGCTAACTTTTATTTTACCGCTGTCCCTTTTTTGCAAAAAGGATGAACAACCGCCTACTCCACCTGATGGCGAAACAGAGATACAAACAAAAGTTCTATTACAAGGGCTGTCTCAACCTTGGGAAATAATATATGGGCCGGATAATCACATCTGGTTTACTGAAAGAGGTGGCAAAATCAGTCGTTTAAATCTGGCCACTAATGAAGCGACTCTTTTACTTAGCTTACCCGATATTGTAGCGCAGGGAGAAGGGGGGCTCTTAGGTATGACATTACATCCTGATTTCAGCTCATCCCCCTATGTGTATATTGTTTACAATTATAGAAGCGGCGGCAACTACTTAGAGAAAATGGTGCGCTACACATACAGTAGCGGTAGCTTATCCTCTCCTCTTATTTTGATTGATAATATTCCGGCGGCCAATACACATAATGGCAGTCGCCTTGTTATTGTAGAGGATAAGATTTTTATGTCAACTGGCGATGCGCAGGCACAAGCCTCCTCACAAAACACATTATCGCCCAATGGAAAAATTCTCCGTCTCAATCTTGATGGCAGCATTCCATCCGATAATCCTGTAGCCGGCAACCCTTACTGGTCGCTAGGCCATCGTAATCCGCAGGGGTTAGTTTTTGCCAATGGAAAACTATATAGCTCTGAGCATGGCCCTAATACTGATGACGAAATAAACATTATTGAGAAAGGAAGAAATTATGGCTGGCCTACAGTAAATGGCTTTTGTGATAAACCGGAAGAACAATCTTTTTGCACTACTAATAACGTAAGAGAACCTTTGCGAGCCTGGACGCCTACTATTGCTACTGCTGGTCTTGATTATTACAATCATGATGAAATTCCTCAATGGAAAAACTCATTACTCCTCACAACATTAAAAGATCAAACTCTATATCAATTAAAACTGGATGGGAGCTTTACCGCCATTACCAATGTTACTACTTTTTTCAGGAATGATTATGGTCGCCTACGGGATGTTTGTATATCGCCGCAAGGAAAAGTATATCTATGTACCGGCAATGGCAGCAATGACAAAATCATTGAGATTAGTGCCAAATAAAAATGTGTAGTAGACACATCTACTACACATTCCTTTTACTTAAAACAGTTTATTTCTTTTTGAACTTCATAACGCTTCGGATGAACCCTTTCATTTTAGCCGGAAAATCTGTAATAGGATCTATAACGGTATTATTAAACGGTGTGTACATGTTCAACGTTAACGTATCTCCTGCCCAGCTTACTCTGGCTCCCATCTCTGTAATAGTCGCCTGATTAGGGCCAGGAAACTGATCTGCTATTCCACTATTCATATCAAACAAAGTAAGCGAGTCGGATCGGTTCCATTTATAACTAGCAGAACCATTAAAAGCAGTAATAGGTTGATAATAGATTGAGCTACCGCCCATCTCCAATACCCCATTTATATAATACTCAAAGTAGGCTACAGTATCTACAAGGTAACTGATATTAGAAAAATTGATTTTATTGCTGGTAATAGTAGCACCTCCTTTTACATTTTTTCCTATAAAATGCGATAGGGTAACAGAACTATCAGACGGAGGATTAGCACCAACAGTAATTTCTGCTCTTGTAATCCCTTCTATAACTACCAAATTGTATTGTCCGGTTATAGATTGATTATTCCCGGTAGGGTTACCAGACGATTCGTGTTGTAAATCTTTTTCCTTTTCGCAGGAAGACAACACCATCATTGCACCCATAATAAGGCAGGATACGAAGTGCTTTATATTCATAATTTCAAGGTTTACATACCATCCTTTATTTCACAGCAGCAATTCCCGGCAACTCTTTCCCTTCAAAATATTCCAGCATAGCACCCCCACCAGTGGATACATAACTTACATCATCAGCAAAACCAAACTGATTGACAGCAGCGACAGAATCACCACCGCCTACTAATGAAAAAGCTCCCTTGGCAGTTGCCGCCGCAATGGCCGTAGCAATAGCTTTAGTGCCATGTTGAAAGGCGAGCATCTCAAATACACCCATTGGCCCGTTCCATAATATGGTTTTAGACTGGCTGATAACATTGGTAAATTGTTCTACCGCATTTTCTCCTATATCCAAGCCCATCCACCCATCAGGTACATTATTACTTGGCGCAGACGAAGTGCTGGCATCTGCAGCAAACTTATCAGCAATAATAGAATCGGCAGGAAGATGTATCAGCACATTTTTCTCTTTTGCTTTGCGGAGTAATGCATTTGCCGTATCCAGCCGGTCCTCTTCACAAAGAGAATTACCAATACTACCACCCGCAGCTTTCATAAATGTATAAGCCATACCACCGCCAATAATAATATCCGTAGCTCTCTCCATCAGATTTTCTATTATTAGAATCTTATCCGAAACCTTGGCGCCACCAATAATGGCCACAAATGGTTTTTCCGCAGCTTTCATCACTTTCTCAGCACTGGCTACTTCTGCTTCCATCAACAAACCAAAAAATCTTTTCTCTGCCGGAAAAAACTTAGCAATAACTGCAGTAGATGCATGTGCCCTGTGCGCTGTACCAAAAGCATCATTGACCCACACATCCCCCAACTTGGATAATTTCTCAGCAAATGCCTCATCCCCTTTTTCTTCTTCTTTATAAAAGCGTAAATTTTCCAGTAACAAAACTTCGCCGGGACGCATCATACTTTGAGTAAGATAGGCTTGCTCACCTACACAATCATTTGCAAATAATACCGTCGCTCCACCCAGTAAATCGCTTAGGTGCTTTACCAAATGTTTCAACGAATATTTCTCAGTAGGTCCGTCTTTGGGTCGCCCCAAATGACTCATAAGAATAACGGAACCTCCATCTTTTAGTATTTTTTGAATAGTGGGTACAGCCGCCCTCATGCGGGTATCATCTGTAATGCTAAAGTTTTCATCCAACGGCACATTAAAATCTACTCTTACTAAAGCTTTTTCGCCAGAAAAATTATGTGTTGCAAATACTGACATACTAATGCTTTTAATTTTATCTAAATTATTGTTTTAAGGCTTCTTTGTATAAAAGGTAGCCTTCTATCGTGGCCACAACTTCATTGGTAACATCTTTGCCTCCTTTTAAATTGGTGCGAATAGCTTTAAGCGTATACTTGGGGCCAAAAGGTATTCCCCACCAACCCAGCAAAAACGATACTAAAGTATAAAACCACATGCGGGCAGGCTTTTCATTTTTCTTCACTAAGAATAAATCGGATTGCAACCGAAAGGAAACTACAAGTGGAGAGATCGTGTACATATAGTGTACAAATCGCCCACCCTCATTCACAATCTGCTGAATTTCCGATGTTGATAACTGCTTAGTGTTTTTGGAATGGAAGGGAAGCATATAAAGGTGGATGTGGTGTAAAAAACAAAAGCGGGCTTTGCGGGCCCACTGTTGTTTTTTTTATTCAATTATATTACTTACTGATAAGTTTTGCGAAGTAATGTAC
>CAZPPM010000126.1:0-9084 GCA_964588445.1 uncultured Citrobacter sp. | reverse complement strand
AACAATAAGGTTATATCCGCTGGTTTTCTTTGTAAAACCTTCGGGAATGAAGTATCTACTACTCTGTATATTTTGTACAGCTAAAATTATAGGTAACGCCCAATCCAGTAAAGCGATCGTACCTCACAACATCGTCATCATCACACTGGATGGTTTTCGCTGGCAGGAAGTTTTTACAGGAGCAGATACCGCTTTATTATCTCATACAGGCTACACACCCGATACCGCTACCATGCAATCTCTCTATGGTGGGGAAAGTGCCGTAGAACGACGGGCACGGTTGCTACCCTTCTTTTGGAATATCATTGCTAAGAAGGGGCAACTCTATGGTAATAGATTATACAATAACAAAGTAAATGTGGCTAATCCCTATGCCATTTCTTATCCTGGCTATAATGAAATTTTTACCGGCTATGCAGATATAAGTATTAGTACCAATAAGCGAAAAAATAACCGGAACATTACTGTATTAGAATACCTGCACACAAAAGAAGCCTTTAAAGGGAAGGTTGCTGCATTCACTTCCTGGGACGTATTTCCTTATATCTTCAACGACACCCGCCATGCCGTTCCGGTAAACAGTGGCTATGCTATTCAAAATACCGCCAATCTTGATTTTGGCGAAGCTTTATTACAAAAGGTACAAGAGGAAGGGGTATATGAAAAAAAGGCTTGCCGGCACGACCTGCTTACTTTTCTTACAGCCAAAGAATACCTGCAAAAACATCACCCTCGTGTTCTTTATATCGGGTTTGGAGAAACAGATGAAGCCGCCCACAACCATCGCTACGATCTCTATCTTGAAAAAGCCAGCCAGGCCGATCGCATGTTGGCTGAGCTCTGGCGATTGTTACAAACAACACCCGGCTATAAGGACAACACAGTTCTATTAATTACAACCGATCATGGACGTGGTAACAAGCCCGGCAACTGGAGTAGTCATGGATTTTTCATAAAAGGTTCTTCGGAAACATGGATGGCCGCAATAGGACCAGGTATACCCGCACAGGGAGAGGTGAAAGAAAAACAACAGTGGTATCAGAAACAAATGGCTCAAACGATTGCTGAAATAATGGGAGAAGATTTTTTATTACACAATCAGCCCATAGCACAATCTATCCCTATAACCCAACTTCCATAAAATGCCACAACCCAAACGCCCTGTTGATGTCATTGTACTATCTGACCTGCACCTGGGTACCTATGCCTGTAAAGCCAAAGAATTGCTTGCTTACTTAAAAACTGTTTCGCCTCATCTGCTTATTCTAAACGGAGACATTATTGATATGTGGCAATTGAGCAAGCGCTATTTTCCTCCTGCACATATTGCGGTGATACAAGAAATATTGCAGTTCTTATCCACCGGTACCCGTGTAATTTATATTACAGGCAATCATGATGAAGCCCTGCGTCGTTACTCCGACTTAAACATCGGCAACTTTCAGCTTACCGATAAAGTAGTCATTGAAATCAATAATAAGATGACCTGGATTTTTCATGGCGATGTTTTTGATCACACCAGTTCCGGGCAGGCACGCTTTTGGGGCAAACTGGGTAGTAATGGTTATGCTCTTCTCCTCGCATTCAATCGCTTTGTAAACAGAGTAAGCCGCTTTTTCGGAAAAGAAAAAATATCGCTTTCCAAAAAAATCATGGAGCAGTTTCATAAACGCATCACCAAGGTAGACGCATTTGAAAAGCTTATCAGTAATATCGCTATCGATAAAAAATATGACTGTGTTATTTGCGGGCATATTCATCAGCCACAAAAAAGACTGATTACAACAGAACGAGGCATTGTTACCTATCTCAACTCCGGTGACTGGGTAGAGAATATGACATCGCTCGAATATTATGATGATACCTGGCATCTCTACACCTATAACGAAGCCCTTCTCAAAACAGAAAAAATAAAACAGCAGAAAGCGCATCCGGATGTGATGACGAATGAAATAGCTATTTACCTACATTCTTTAACCGTGCCCAACAAGGCAATGTAATAACAACTCACATGAATATACTTTATGCAGTACAAGCTACCGGTAATGGCCACATAAGCAGAGCCATGGAATTGCTTCCTTATCTAAACAATTTTGGAGAAGTAGATATCTTTTTAAGCGGTGCTAATAGTTCACTCGCCCTGGATGCTCCCATAAAATATCGCAGCAAAGGATTGAGTCTTTTTTATAATTGCAAAGGCGGGCTTAATTACTGGAAACTAATTCGCAAAATTCAGCCGGCACGCATACGCAGCGAAGTGAATGATTTACCTGTTGAAAAATATGATTTAATCATCAACGATTTTGATTACATCACAGCTGCTGCCTGTGCCCGCAAAGGCATTCCCTCTGTTAATTTTGGGCATCAGGCAAGTTTTCAATCAAAGAATACTCCCCGGCCAGAAAAGAAAAGTATCGCTGGTGAATGGGTTTTACAAAGCTATGCAAAAGCCAGCCGCTATATTGGTTTACATTTTGAAAACTACGACAACTATATTTTTACTCCGGTTATTAAAAAAGAAATAAGAGAAGCCATGCCGGAAGATCATGGATACATAACCGTGTATCTCCCTTCTTATTGCGAAGCGCAACTAAAAGATATTTTCTCTGAGCTGGATGATTGTCAGTTTGAAATCTTTTCTGCACAAACTACAGAGCCTACTACGGAAAAAAATATACGCTTCCTACCGGTTGACAAAGACTTATTCAACAAAAGCCTGATCAATTGCTCCGGTATTATTACCGGTGGCGGTTTTGAAACACCGGCTGAAGCCATACATCTTGGAAAAAAAATTATTAGTATTCCCATACGTGGACAGTATGAGCAACAGTGCAATGCGGCTGCATTACGAAAAATGGGTGTCTGCACCTTGCAAAAAATAGACGATCGTTTCGAAACAGTTTTTCACGAGTGGATACAAAGCAAAGCATCGCTAAAAAAAGATTATAGCAACAGTATTGAGCAGGCGCTATTGTATCTTTTTTCGGATACGGAGCAGTATAATATTCGCCATGCCGTAGCTACGCCAGGTAATATTTTAAATTCTTTATTCTTTTAATTATACCCTTTTTATATTGTATAGCGGCTTTTATCAGCCGCTATTTTTTGCAAGAGCCTATAAAACAAAAAACCATTCCGGTTCTGACTCCGAAATGGTAAACTGCATGAGAAAATTTCCCTCCTCACTGAAAGAGATTCAGCACAGGGTAGGGATAGATTTGCATAGACAACTGCTAGGTCTATTTGCAAAAAATTGAGAAAAGACTATTTTTTGTAAGAACTGCCGCAAAGATAAAAGCCACATATTAGCCCATCATTACCGGAATATTATGCTAGCGTTAAATAGAAAAGGAACTATTTATATTCATTCGGCTTTTTCTTATCAAGCATATGCTTATTAAACATATCGAGAAGAATAGTTGACCCAACGCCGATAGCGGCAATGAAAAGCAAAGTTTTTCCGCCTGAATTAACTCCCTGCGTAAAGATCATGGTAAAGCCCCAAGTCGCAGTAATAGCGCAGACTATATAACGAAATAGCTTCCAGTAAGAAAATAGATTCTGCATAGTTGTTGTACTAATAAATAATATTCTAATATAGCACTTTTTAAATTGGCTCACAGATACCAACAGCATTAGCGCACATAAAAAATGCTGTACAAAACTGTACAGCATTTCTATAAACTAAAACTATTCTACGTAAACTTTCTCTTACTGATTCACAAATCTTGTCCATCCTTTATACCAGTTGGCGTCAGCACCAGAAGGGCCAATACCGCCAATGAAGTTTACTTTCCTAATGAAAGAGCGTGTTTGTAAAATAGGATCTTCAAAGTGAGTATTGGGGTTAGCTTGTGTATCGGGTATTACAACAGCAGAGTTACCAAAAGGCTGCCAATCTGGGCTAATATAATCAAAAGGACGTGTAAAGCGAATATCTTCTACAGTCGTTAACACCTTATTCTTTGTATTTCCGGTAAACCAGGCTGTCAACGCAGCTTCGTCAGCAAAAGCAGGATCAGAACCTTTAATGTATTCGATTGGTTTTTTAGCCCCGGCTATCAATATACCACTCAACTGTAATGTTCCGGCTGTAATATTTTTATCTGTGTTTCCTTGTCCACCATGAATTTGAATACCTACAGGCCAGCCTACAAAAGCAGAATTAAAAATAGAAATAGAGGAGTTTCTTCTTATCTGTACTGCAGCACCCAGATAATTACTACCGGGTACGCTATTCAGTGTAGCCGATGGTCCAAAAGCACTTACATTACAAAATACCGCCCTTGTTTGAGGAGTAACATCACCACCCGTTGAATTGTTGTCGCTTTCAAAAGCTTCTGATTTAGAAATATCAGCTATCAAAGAATCTCTTACGATTAAGCCAAACTGCACACTACCACTGTAACCATTATCGCTATCAAAATCATCATCCTGCGTTTTATACGCAATCAGGTAACGACAATTTACCGTACCTCCAAACCATTCAAACGCATCATCTTTTGCATACGTAACCTGTACATACTCGATAGTAGTGCCACTACCTACCGCTGCCATGGTTAAGCTGTTTACTTCTTTATCCGGCTGATAAGCATAGCCTGCATATTCAATACGTACATATCGCAATACACCTGAGTTATCATTGTCAACAGGTGTAGGCACCAACGCATCACCCGATCCTGCACGGCCCTCTCCTTGAGCATTATCTATACCACCCTCAACCTGAAACAAACCAAATTTGCTATCGAATGTAGTGTTTATACTTGCTTTACCACACAGTACAATGCCGCCCCAATCACCAGATTGTGGTGTGGGAGAAGATGAAGTAAACACAATGGGTTCTTCCAATGTTCCATCAGCAATTAACTTACCGCCTCTTGATACGATTAGTGCCGCTACATCAGAGCCGGAATACGTTCCTTTTACAGTAGCACCTTTCTCCACGGTTAATGTAACCCCATTTGTGACATATACTAATCCTGTTATAATATTATTATCGCCTTTATAAAGTGTAGTATCTTTCGTAATACGTCCCTTCAGCTCTACTCTTTTACCTACGTTGCCATTTCCGTTTCCATTACCACCAGGTATTTCTATAACGATAGGCTCGCCATCCATTTCTATTTTGCGGCAAGCTGTAAACAGCATGGTAGTAATCGCTGCTACATAAAAAATATACTTCTTCATTTTTGGTTTATTTTAAAAGTTTAATTGCAATTTTTATAATGAGTAATTGAACGTAATACCGAACGTAGTTCCAAATACACGAGTAAAGCGATATACGTCGGAAGAAGCGCTGTACTTCGTATTATCATCTCCGTTTTGATAGAAAATTTGCTTTTGATTCAGTATATCGGCTACATTTAATTTGAGCTCACCTTTATCTTTCAGGATTTTTTTGCTGATTTGAAAGTCTAATAAAGGACGTGGCGCTTCATAAATATCCGGTGCACCACCCCCTGCCTGCACACTTCCTACAAGATAGATGCGACGGCCTATCTGGTTAAATAATAAAGTAGCATTGAATCCTTTTTCAGGAAGGTCATATAATAAACCAAGATTAACTACATAAGGAGACTGGCCTTGCATTGGCCTGTCTAGATCACGACCTGCATCCTGTACCCGACTATAGATATAAGCCGCATTAGCCTGAAAGGTGAAGTTTTTCAAAGTTGAAGCAAAGTCAAGACGCTTACGAAACTCCGCTTCCACACCATACGCTTTGGCTTTTTCCGGGTTAATATAATTGAAGGTACTAGCACCTCCTGAGCCTTGGTCAAATTGCTGTTCAATCGGATCCTTAAAATCTTTAAAGAACACACCACCTGTAAATACCTCTCCGGCTCTTGGATAAAACTCGTAGCGAAGATCAAAATTTGTAATCTTGGATCGCTTCAGCGAAGGATTACCTTGTACAGAAGCATTTAATTCAAAATCGTAAATATTAAGAAAAGCCAACTCACGCATTTCTGGTCGAATAACCGTTTGTGATCCGGATAAGCGCAGGTTGGTTCTGTTATTCAATTTCAATGTTGCATTTACTCCTGGAAGAAAATCCATCACTTCAGAATAGGTATGACGAGGATCCCATTTCTTTACACTACCTACTAACTGATCATAATTTTCTACTCTTACTCCCCACACTACACGCAATGCATCGGTAAGCTGGTTATCCAACTGTAGGAATCCTGCATTCAAAATCGTATTAGCCATGTAGCGGAAATTGCGGCTTTTAATTGCATCAAACCCTAACAGATTGCCTGTACCATCGCCAAAATTCTCTGGTGCAAATACTTTATCAGCAGGTAAAGACCGCAATAGAGCATTGTCTACAGGCAGGTAGTTGGAGAAAAGCTTACCATCATACAAACGGTCTTTTATTTGCAACATGTAACCCCCTTTCACCGATTGCTTCCTGTCAAATAGTCTAAAATCATAAGTAAGATCGCCACCTGCGGTATAGATATAATCACTCAGATTTTGAAAAATGCGACTTCCACTTTCTTGTGACAGGGTATTGGAGATAAGCAAATGATACGGATCCTGCGTTCCTCTATTGCGAGTGTACACCATACGCCGTTGATCAGGAGAATAACCGTCTAAAATATTAAACGAACCATACCATTTGAACTTTATCGATTTTGCCAGACTATGATCACCATTTGCCTGTACCGTGAAGAACGTATTTTGCTTAAATGTAAGCTCTGTTCCTTTCACATCGTTTCCTCTTACTAAATCTATACCTGAACGATCAGTTACATAATTAGTGGTATTCACATTTATGATAGACTTTACAGAAACCTTATGCATAGGATTTAACTGTACTGTTAAGCTTCCCAATGCCCCTATCTGCACATCTTGTGTATACTTGTTGTCTGCATAATTAAAATTTTGCGTAAATTCTATCTCGTCATAATTGTTATTAATATTTTGCATAGCAGTAAAGCGATTGCTCTTATTATAAATAACTCCAAACGTTCCGCCTGTTTTTTTACCTAGTATAACTTTATTAAAACCTCCATTTGCCTGAAAGGCAACATTCATAGGCGCATTGGCTACCTGTTGCCCTGTCCAGTCATTTCGCAGTTGTTTGCCTATTGCTGTTTTTTCAGCAGCACTTAGTACATCAAATGCTCCTTTTGTTTTATACAAAGAAGGAAGAGCTCGTGTACCATCATCCAGCCCGAGCCAGTCTGTTTTACCATCGTTTTGCTTATAAAAACTTTTTCCTATTGTTTGTGTATTGAAACCTGTTCCTATCTGTACATTAAAAAAATCTTTAGCAGGAATGTCTCTTGTGGTTACTTGTATCAACCCACCAGCCCATTCACCGGGATACTCCGGTACAAAAGCTTTATTGATAACAATGTTATCAATCATTTGAGAGGGAATAAGGTCAAAAGAAAAAGCTTTTCTATCGGGTTCTGTACTCGTTAATAATATACCATTAATCATAGCTTGGTTATACCGATCGGCTAATCCTCGAATAATAAGAAACTTTCCTTCTTGTAAGCTGGCACCGGGAATTCTTTTTAATACTTCTGCTGTATTACGATCCGGCGAGCGGCGAATACTTTCTGCAGAAATAACGGAAGCTACCGTGTTTGTATTTTTTTGAAAAGCAATCAGTGATGCGGCTGTTTCTCTCCTTGCGGATACAGCGACCGTTTTCACTACCACACCTTCCAAACTTTTAGCTTCTGTTTCAAGTGTAATATTCAACTCATTGATCTCTCCTTCCTTCACTTCTATCTCATTTACCTTTTTTGTCTGATACCCTATCGCAGTAATCTCTATCTCATATTTTGTACCTTTTGTAAGAGAAATAGAATAACGGCCTTCCACATCAGTAGTGGTCCCGCCCGACTGCCCCCCTATTGTAATAGAAGCTCCCGCTATAGGTTCATTTTTTGTATTACTAACTTTTCCTGTAAGCCTAACCTGGGAGTGAACAACCGAAAAAAACCCAAGTGTAAAAAAAAGTAGCAGTAGCCGTAAACGCATATCTAAAATTTACGGCAAAGGTGAAGGGCTTATATTACCAGAAGATTACCGGCATATTAACGATTTGTGATTCCAATGTTACCATAATATTACCTACCATTTGTGGGCAAAGCCTCCTTCTATATTATGTATACCCTACCGGTTTTTGAGAAAATAATTTTCATAAGAAATTGATAATAAATATCTTTCAGTTTCTATATTAAGGAATTATTAATTCCTTTTGATTCACTCCTTGTACCCGTTGAAGCAGGTAATTTCGCAGCCAACTTGTATACTTACAGTATTAAATTATCTATATGGGACTCAATTCTTTCTTGAAAATTTTTATGCCAAAAAACAAAGTGTTTTTTGAGCTTTTCGAAGAAGTAGCAGATAATGTTGCCAAAATGGGCACCATCTTAAAAGATGTAGTGGCAGAAACCGATTTTGATAAACGAGCATCACTGATTAAGCAAATAGAAGATTTAGAGCATGCGAATGATGAACTCACCCATAGTGTGTTTACAGAGCTTGGTCGCAATTTTATTACCCCGTTTGACCGGGAAGACATTCACTACCTCGCTACATCCCTGGATGATATTGCCGATTATATCTATGCCTCTGGAAAGAAGATCAATTTCTATCGGGTCAACCCCAATGATATGGGTATGCAAAAAATGGCCGAACTAATAGAACAAGGAGCCTTCCATATAAGAACCGCAGTAAAAGAACTGCGAGACATGAAAAAGATGAGAAACATTACAGAAGCCTTGGTAAAAATAAATAGCATCGAAAATCAGGCAGATGACGTATTTGACATGAGCATTGAACGTCTTTTTGCTACCGAGCCCGATGCTAAGGAAGTAATAAAGAAAAGAGAGATATATCAGGTAATGGAAGTAGTAACAGATAAATGTGAAGACGCTAGTAATGTTATCGAATCCATTATTATTAAATACGCATAAACTATTTGAAGTGTGACAAATGAGTTTTACAAAAACCGTATAGTTTCTTATAGCTATTTGCTTTTCGTTGCCTCATTGGCATATTATCACATTATCATATCAGCATTATGACTACTTTCCTGATCGTTATTATAGC
>CAZPPM010000125.1:0-9104 GCA_964588445.1 uncultured Citrobacter sp. | reverse complement strand
GCCCCGGCAACGGATGATCAACATGATGTACCTCGTTCTCACAGCTATGCTGGCGCTGAACGTGTCATCTGAGATACTGAATGCCTTTAAAACGGTGAATAATAGCCTGGAGAGTACCAATAGTACGGTAAACTTATCTACCCAGGCCATAATGACTTCGCTAAAGGAAAAAACCACCAAAGCAGAAACAAGTGAAAGAGCTTTACAGTGGTTTCCTAAAGCGGAATCAATAGAACAATATTCTAAGTCAGCATATGAGTATATCCAAAATCTGAAGGCAACAATCGTAAAAGAAGCTGGTGGTGATATCAATGATAAGACGAAGAAGTTCAAAGAAGATAACGTGGATATTGCTACACGTATCATGGTGGAAAAAGGCGAAGGCAAAAAACTTTTCAATATCCTGAAAGAGTATAAAGAAAAAGTTTTAGCTGCTGATCCAAAAATCAAAGCTGAGTTTGAAAACTCATTGCAAATTGATTTAAAAACACCTCCTACACAAAGCAAGGGAAACAATACTTGGGAAGCTGCATATTTTAGAATGGTGCCCACTGTGGCTGCATTGACTATCCTGAGCAAGTTTCAGAATGATATTAAAACTTCTGAAAATAAGGTAGTTTCTTATTGCCATGAGCAGGTAGGCAAAGTGGAAGTAGTATTTGATGCTTATGCTGCTGTAATTGGTCAAAGTACAGGTAATTTAATGCCCGGACAGGAACTGGAAATCACAGCAGGTATAGGTGCTTTTAGTAAAACGGCTAAGCCAACGGTTCAGATTGCCGGTAGCAATGTAGCCATCGGTGCTGATGGAGTAGCTCGTAGTTCTATTAAAGCTAATTCTGTAGGTACACATACCATACCGGTAAAAGTTACTTACTTTAACCAAGCACTGGGTAAAGAAGAAACGGTTACAAAAAATATCGAATACACAGTTAGCAGTTCTACTGCAGCGGTACAGTTGGATAAAATGAATGTTCTGTTCATTGGGGTACAAAACCCGGTAACGGTTTCTGGTAGCGGTAACGCTGATCAAATCCAGGTTTCTATGACTGGTGGCGGTGGCAGCATTTCCGGAAGGGGTGGAAAGTATACCGCTTCTGTATCTCAGGAAACTGATGATTGTGTTATCAATGTGCGTACATCTGATGGTAAAGTAACTCCTTTCCGTTTCCGTGTACGTTCTATACCTGACCCAACTCCAAGAGTAGGTGCTAATGAAAGCGGTGATATTCCTGCCGGCGTATTTAAATCACAGGCAGGTATCAATGCTATTGTAAAGAACTTCTTCTACGAAACACAGTTTAACGTTACAGGATTTACTATCACTGGTGACGGTGCTGGATTTGATGAAGGTGTTGAGCAGGTAAATAATAGCGGTGCAGCTTGGAATGAAGCAAGAAGAATTGTTAGCAAAGCTCGTTCCGGTTCATTCATTTATATTGAAAACATTCGTGCAGTAGGTCCTGATGGCCGTACTCGCAGATTGAACCCGTTGATCTTTAATTTGAAATAAGTTTATTATGAAGAAGCAATATGTGAAACTGGCATTTCTGACTGCATTGTTTGCAGGGTCGTTGCTCTCTGCTGATGCTCAAAGAGGCAGAAGCAGAACACAAAGAACAGATACCCAGCCGCAAACGAATACTGGCAATCAGCAAACAACGCAGGTAAATAATAACCAGCAAACGACATTTAATGCTTATGGTAACCTTCCGATAGAGAAGGCACCACAAACAGGTGGCTTTAACGATACCATTAAGCGTTCTCTTCGTAATGATGCTGCTTATGAAAGATCGGCGATGAAGGATCGTACGCCGCTGCCTTATGAGCATCTTCGTCACGATGATGCCCTGTTCTCTGAGCGGGTATGGCGTGACATTGATACCAGGGAAAAAATCAATCAGACATTTAATTTCAAAATGGATGATGATAACGGTAACCAGCGTTTTATTAATATATTGGTAAATGCCATTCGCGTAGGGGGTGTAACAGCTTTCAGCGCAGATGATGACAGATTTACTACTCCACTTTCTCCTGCTCAGTTTGAGGGGGTATTAAATGGAGGCAATCAATGTGATACCACTCCGGTATACGATCTGATTGACCCTACTAAAATCGTAAAATGGGTAGAGAACTGTAATACGTTGAATCCTGAGGATGTTATAAAGTTCAGAGTTAAGGAAGACTGGGTATTTGATCGGGAGTCGAGCAGAATGGTAGTAAGAATAATAGGAATTGCCCCTCTTAAGACTATTTACACGATTGATAAAAAGACAGAAATGGGAGCACAACCCCTTTTCTGGGTGTATTATCCTGACGTTCGGGCAACCCTTACCAAGTATGAAGTCTATAATCCTAAAAATATGGGTAATGGTCGTATGACATGGGAAGAGCTGTTTGAAAGCCGTATGTTTAGCAGCTATATCGTGAAGTCAACTATGGACAATCCACAAAACAGGTTTATTCGTACCTACATTAAAGATCCTATTCTGGCCTTATTGGAAGGAGAGAATATCAAAGAGAAGATATTCAATTACGAACAGGATCTATGGTCTTATTAAGTGTTTAAACGTTAATTATAAGTGTGAAAATGGCCCTTCCAAAAAGGGCCATTTTTCTTTTGTAAGCGATTGCTTACAAATTAGTTGTGAAAAAAAAACAAAATCATATAATTAAGCTATGATTATCCGTTTTTTGTTGTATTTTTGAAACGGTTTTTCATAGGATATTGGATTTTAAAAACGGGGCTGGATTTCTATCCTGGCCCCATTTTTTTTATCTCCTCTTTAAAATAAGTATACAAAATAGTTGCCTTAGCGGGACCCACCACCTTAGAAAGACTATCAAGTGTTTGTTCTCTAATCTTCTTTACCGATTTAAATTCTTTCAATAAGCGTGATGCGATTGTTTGTCCTATTCCGGGAATATCTTCTAGTTCGTTTTTAAAAGTACCCTTACTGCGTTTTTCCCGATGAAAGGTGATACCAAAGCGGTGTACTTCATCTCGTATACGGCGTATAAGCTTAAGGCTTTCACTAGCGTAGGGTAATTTTAGCGACTCTTTATCACTGGCAAAAAACAGCTCTTCTTCGTTTTTTGCGAGGCCTACAAGTGTCATTTTTCCCACGAGAGATAGCTCCCTGAGAGCTTCAATAGCGGCACCTAATTGGCCTTTACCTCCGTCAATAATGACTAATTGTGGTAGCACCTGATTTTCTTCTGTCAATCGCTTATAGCGGCGATATACAGCTTCTTTCATCGACGCAAAATCATTAATGCCTTCTACTGTTTTTACATTAAAGCGACGATAGTCTTTTTTACTGGGCTCGCCATTTATAAAGCAAACCATGGCAGAAACGGGATAGCTGCCCTGAAAATTAGAATTGTCAAAGCATTCAATATGGAGAGGCAAAACCGGCAGTTGTAAATCGGCCTGTAGCTGCTCTAGTAGCTTTATCTTATCTGTATTCCTGGATAGCTTTAAACGTTCTTTGTTTTTAATAGCTTCTACAAAATAGCCGGCATTTTGCTGAGAGAGGTCAAGCAGCTTTTTCTTATCACCGGCTTTGGGTATGGTAATTAATATATCTTTTTCTGCAAATTCAATAGGGAAGGGAACTACAATTTCTTTGGCATCACTATTAAATGTATTCCGGAGCTGGGCGGCGACAAAGCTTAGAATTTCGGCAGAGGATTCATCTAATTTTGATTCAGCTTTGGTGGTTTCTGTTAAAACAATCGCTCCATTTCTTACCATCAAGTAGTTTACAAAGGCAATACTCTTTTCTTCCATAATGGAGAATACATCCAAGTCCCCGGTTTGTGTACCTACTATAACAGATTTAGCCTGGTAATTCTCTAAAAACTCAATCTTTTTACGGGTTATTTCTGCTTGTTCAAAAGAAAGATTGGCCGCGAGGGTTTTCATTTCCAAACGAAAATGTCGAAGTACGGGAGAAAGGTTTCCTTTCAATAAGTTTTTAAGCTGTTGAATATTCTCGGCATAGTCTTCGGGAGTTTGTAGTCCTTCACAAGGCCCTTTACAGTTTCCTAAATGATATTCTAAACATACTTTAAACTTCTTTTGCTGAATATTGGCACTTGTTAAATTAAGCGAGCAATTTCGCAGAGGTATCGTTTGCCGGGTGAAGTCAATTAACTCCCTTACGTTTTTTACCGAAGTATAAGGACCAAGGTATTCTGAACCATCATCAGCTTTTCTTCTGGTTAAAAAAACGCGAGGGAAAGGTTCTTTCTTAATAACAATAAACGGATAGCTTTTATCATCTTTTAAGTTGATATTAAAAATGGGCTGAAACTCCTTGATTAAGGAATTCTCCAATAGAAAAGCATCCTGCTCAGAGTTGACAATAGTAAACTCAATGCGTACAATACGCCTTACAAGCTCATACGTCTTATAACTACTTTGTGTTTTATTAAAATAAGAGCTAACCCTTTTTCTTAGGCTTTTAGCTTTACCTACATAAATGAGTGTAGCATTTGCATCGTAGTATTTATAGATGCCGGCTTTTAATGGAATAGTGCCTGCTATTGACTGAAATTCCTCACTTGTCATGATTACTCATCCTCGCCCCAGATCACTTTAAGCGTTTGAAATGTTTCAGGCTGACCCGGGAACTGTTTTATTGTACTTACTTGAAAACTATGGTCTGTTCGCCATAACAGTCGTTGTGTAATGGCGCTGTCTTTTGTATTTCGGGTGGTGGTAAAAAAAATACTGGTGACTTTATCTCCGGAAATATCGGGTTGTATTACTACCTCTTGTCGTTGTATCTCATGTGCTGCATTTTTTATAGGAGTGGTGATAAGCATAACGCGATTGATCGCATCATCGTATTCGCTTATTTCCTTATACTGTCCTGAAAATTTTTTATCTGTTATGTCCGGTAAGGAAAGAAAGGGGGATGCCGTTTCGCGAAACTGATCACGATGAATATGAATAGTATCTGCATGAGCGCTATCAGTAATAATTATTTTGCGAATAGCAAAAAGAGAAGTATCTACTGCCCCTACCTGGCTTTTTATAAAGGATAAGGCTGGAAATATTTTTTCTTCTTCCTTTTTTTCTTCTTTGCAGGAAAACAATGCTAGAAGAAGTAGAGCTGTTGTTAAAAGCTGTATGGGAAACCGCATTAGTTAATAGAATTAATAATGCAAAAGTAGGATATTGATAAGGACAATAAAAAACCCGATCTATTGACCGGGTATAAAAAAGTTTAGCAACAAAACTAGTCATTCAAAATAAGTCCTATTTTAATGCCTATATCAAAAAGGTTTTCTTTTACCGGATACTTATTCTGGAAACTAGACAGCAACTGATATCTAACCTGAGGGCCTACTTGCCATTTCATACCACCTTTGCTAGTATAATTTACAAATGTTTCAAAGCCGGTGCTGATATTAGTTCTGCGTATCAGCCAAGGAACTTCTGCATAATTTTTATAATCAGAAGAGAGGAGGTAAGCTCTATCACTCACGATGAAAGTAGGCTGTATCGTACCTGCAATGCCCATGCTTGTTTTTTCATTTCCGAAAAGCGTAACTTCTGCACCAATAGGAGCCGATATAGATAAATAATAATTTTTAAGCCAGTCTGAGCGATAGCCGTCCTGATTGCGATAGCGACTCCAGGTTGCTACTGTTCCGTTATCCACTCCGTTTCCGGTAAGATTGATGGTTGCTACTTCACCACCATTGGCAATAGCCAGTATATCATATTTGTTGATATTAAACTGCATTCCCGCACGCAGCCTGATTGTCTTAGACAATGGGTAGCGGGCTGTTACTCCAATTTGCATACCCATATCCGGCTTATGTGTGACAGCTTTGTTGACATCAGATGGAAGTGTAAAAGGTAAATTGGGTGAAGCATTAGGGTCAAGCGGAGAGATGTTTTCAAATGATTTATTCTCACTCAATACACGATAGCTTACGGTAGGAGTTACAAACGCCTGAAAACTGATTCTTTTCTTAGGAGCTTTATAGCTTGCTACAACGTTCTCTATGGAATATTGCTGCTCCGGTGTTAGTAGAGAAGAAATGCTTTGCTCCTTTTGTTGGCTAATGGCTGTTTCTTGAAGAGCAATAGTGCTTAATTCCGGCTGTACGAGTAAATCAGGTGTAGCGGCAAGCTGTGTTTCTTTATCTGCGGGAGTCACCCGTATTATGCGGCTGATATCGTTACTGCTTCGTGTATCCACAACAATTGCTGTTGCAGGTTCTTCGGCCAACTTATCTTCAATGTTCTCTTGCGAAAGTTTCAGACTATTTGCCAATGTTTCCCGCTGCTTAGGAGATTGTAAGCCTGCCTTAGGTAAAGAAAGAATTTCTTTTATGTCAGTAGCCGCAGTAGGATCTATACGGCCAGTAATAGCTTGTTGCTGAGTAATTTTATTATTAACAATAGGTTTGTTGTTCGAGTTTTTGGCGATAGGGTAGGCCGTCATTACCCATGTTACAACGCCACCAATAAGAACTAGCAAAAGGCTAAGCCCCAATCCGTACCACCTTCTTTTGTAATGAAGTTTTTTATTGATGTTCTTCCATACCTTTTCCGAAGGGAACATCCGATGCTGGTTAGCATGCTCCTTGAGGTAGCGCTCAAAATCCCTATCGTTATAGTTGCTCTCCATAACCAGTTAATACATAGTTGGGTACGTTATATGTTGTCTTCAATTATCGTTGACTTACAGCAGCAAGCCAATCGGTATTGTGTTTTGGTTTGTACAGTATCTTCTTTTTCACCAATATGTTTTCAAGCATTGATTTAGCTCTTGTATATTGGCTTCTGCTGGTGCTTTCTTCTATATCCAGCATCTCAGCTATTTCTTTGTGATTATATCCTTCTACCGCATACAGGTTCAAAACCGTTCTGTAACCAATGGGCAACAATCGTATACATTCTACAATTTGTTTTGCCTGTATAATGGCCGGCACGCTCTCTTCTCTTATCTGCACTCCGGTAGCATGAATAATATCTACACTTTCGTTAAACTTCTTGTTCTTTTTTAAGATATTGATACAAGTGTGTACAACAATGCGCCGTATCCACCCTTCAAAAGCCCCCCTGTTTTCAAATGTGTGCATTTGTAAAAAAACTTTTACAAACCCCTCTTGCAGCATATCCTCAGCATCTTCACGATTGTGAGCATATCTGTAACACACAGCCAGCATTTTAGAACTATACCTGTTATATAGTTCCCGTTGTGCTACTGCCTCATTTTTTAAACAACCTTTGATAAGGACTTCTTCAGTCATATATCGTTTTTGGTTGCCTGTAATTTAGACATTTTTTGTCGATAAATGCTGCATCGTGAAACAAATCTATTGTTCTCTAACGGGTATCCATAAAAGCAGGACAAAAAGAGGGTTTATCTAAATTAATTGATTCTTAATTAATTAGAATATCTCCTGTCATTTCGGAAGGTATAGGGAGCTGCATGATAGATAAAATAGTAGGAGCAATATCTCCCAACTTGCCGGGTTTTATCTTGCCTTTCCAGTTTTTATCAATTATAAACAAAGGCACAAGATTCAGGGTATGTGCTGTATTAGGACTTCCATCTGCATTGATCATGAAATCGGAATTACCATGATCGGCTGTAAGGAAAATGGTGTAGTCGTTTTCAAGCGCAGTTGTTATTACTTTTTGTACACATGTATCTACCGTTTCTGCTGCTTTAATAGCGGCTTCCCATATGCCCGTATGGCCTACCATATCTGCATTGGCATAATTGAGGCAAATAAAATCAGCCGCTTTATTTTTTATCTGTGGCAAAAGTGCTTCTGTCATTTCATAAGCACTCATCTCTGGCTGCAGGTCATAGGTAGCAACTTTGGGCGACGGGATCATTAACCTTGTTTCACCTTCAAAAGGAACCTCTCTACCACCACTGAAAAAGAAAGATACATGCGGATACTTTTCGGTTTCAGCAATACGAATTTGAGTTAACCCCTGTTGTTGCAATACTTCCCCAAGTGTGTTTTTTAAATCATCATTTTCAAAAATGGCACGCACATTTTTAAAACTATGATCATAGATAGTCATAGTGGTATAATCAAGTGCGAGTTTATACATGTTGAACTCAGGAAAATCAGTTTGTGTAAGCACTTCTGTGATTTCGCGGCAACGATCGGTGCGGAAATTAAAACAAATAACTGCATCGTCATTTTTGATGGTAGCAATAGGCTCTTGCACTTCATTCACTATCACTGTCGGCTTAATAAATTCATCAGTGATACCATTGCTATACGATGTTTGTATGGCTGTAATCGCATTGGAGGCTTTTTCTCCTTCTCCGTTTACTAAGACATCATAGGCTAATTTAACTCTCTCCCATCTCTTGTCTCTATCCATCGCATAGTAGCGGCCACTTATAGAGGCTATTTTTCCAATTGTATCATTGAGATGCGTTTGTAATTGGGTAATAAATCCTAATCCGCTTTTAGGGTCACAATCTCTACCGTCAGTAAAAGCGTGAATATATACTTCTGTAAGGCCTTCTGCCTTGCAACAGTCAATAATTGCTTTGAGGTGATTGATATGTGAATGCACACCGCCATCACTTACAAGGCCAATTAAATGAAGAGGCTTATTATTTGTTTTCGCATAGTGAATGGCGGCGAGAAACTGAGCATTTTTTGCAAATTCTCCTGTGCGAATACTTACATTGATACGTTGCAATTCCTGGTAAACGATTCTTCCTGCGCCAAGATTCAAATGTCCTACTTCCGAATTGCCCATTTGCCCATCTGGCAAGCCTACTGCTTCTCCACAGGTAACCAATGTGCTATTAGGATATTCTTTGTACAGGGAATCAGTGAAGGGGGTTTTGGCCTGGAGGATGGCATCAGCAGATGCAACTTTACCAAGTCCCCATCCGTCCATAATGATTAAAATTGTTCTTTTTTGTGACATTTAGCTTACAATTAGGAGAAATTAGGTACAAATACATTCATTATCAGGTAACAACGCTATGTAAAAGTACATATCATTGCTTAGAAAAATGATGAGAATATAGGGAAACTAATGATTTTTCTTATTTTAGTAGGCCGGTGTTTTTGAAGATAGTGGCATATTTTTC
>CAZPPM010000124.1:0-9347 GCA_964588445.1 uncultured Citrobacter sp. | reverse complement strand
TTAACAATTGCAGAATACTATCGGGATGGGGATGGACAAGGCAAAGGCCGTGATATCCTTTTCTTCGTTGATAATATCTTCCGTTTCACTCAAGCAGGTTCTGAGGTGTCAGCCTTATTAGGTCGTATGCCATCAGCGGTGGGTTATCAGCCTACATTGGCTACTGAAATGGGATTGATGCAGGAACGTATCACTTCAACTAAAAACGGTTCTATTACCTCTGTACAGGCGGTATATGTACCTGCGGATGACTTGACCGACCCTGCTCCGGCTACTACGTTTGCGCACTTAGATGCTACTACTGTATTAAGCCGTAAGATTGCCGACTTAGGTATTTACCCTGCGGTGGATCCATTGGACTCTACCTCTCGTATCTTATCACCGGCCATAGTAGGCGAAGCACATTATAACTGTGCTAACCGTGTGAAGCTGATGTTACAGCGTTATAAGGAATTACAAGATATCATCGCCATCCTTGGTTTGGATGAGTTGAGTGATGAGGATAAAATGACAGTATTCCGTGCTCGTAAAGTACAACGTTTCTTATCACAGCCTTTCCACGTAGCAGAAGCCTTTACCGGATTGAAAGGAGTATTGGTACCTATCGAAGAAACGATTCGCGGGTTCAATATGATTATGGATGGCGAAGTAGATGAATATCCGGAAGCGGCCTTCAACCTGGTAGGTAGCATTGATGATGCTATCGAGAAAGGTAAAAAATTGATGGCACAAGCACAGGGATAAAATAGTAGCAAATTAGCCAAAGGGCTCATTTGCTACTGGAAGACAGCACTAAAAAAATAGCTCATATGTTAGACTAAATAGTCGCCAACATATTAGCACATCAGCATAATAGTTTTATGAATTTAGAAATATTAACACCTGAAAAAAAGATATACAGCGGCGAAGTGTACGGTGTGCAAATGCCGGGCATTAGTGGTTCGTTTGAAGTGCTGGAAAAACATGCTCCCTTAGTAAGTGCATTAAAAGCAGGTAACGTGAAAATTATAAAAGACAAGCAAAACAATGTTGTTAATTTTCAAATACAAGGTGGTTTTGTAGAGGTATTGAATAATCGTGTAACATTACTCGCAGAGGGCGCTACAGAAATACAATAATTCAGTTGGAATAAAATTGTAAGCCGGACTTTTAGTGAGTCCGGCTTTTTTATGCTATTACCTAGCCTACAAATAAATAACCTATAATAGAAAACAGCTAATGGTTATAAACGCTTGTGAATAACTAACATCGCTAAAAACAAAATAGTATTCTTTACTTTGAGCACACAAGCCATTTGATAATAACTCTTGAACAGCATACTGTTCTCTTTTGCCTAAACAGCAATACCGGTGGAACTGTAGAAAAGAACTAGTACAGTTTATCCCTTTTTAACGAAGGCCTGAATTAGTATTTAAAGGGACTAAATAGACTGGCGGAAAAACCAGCCTATCCGGATTGTGAAAACTGTTATGAATCACCCTTCCGAAATATTTCGGAAGGGCTTTTTTTTGTAAGGCTATCTGTACACAATTTTTAGCAAATCTTTTTATTTGTTGAGATACCCAAAGGGGCATTGTGTTTGTTATAGTAATGTATTAAATACTGGAATTATGCGAATAATCAAGGTCTTAAGTTGCGGAGTATTTTTATCATTGTTGTTGACAGCCTGTTCTAAGGATGTGATCAAAAATTTGACACCAGAAGAAAAGCTCCTGTATATCACTAATCTGAGTCCTGCTGTAAGCTTTAGTGGCTATACCACCTATAGCCTAGCCGACTCTGTTGCAGTGGTGAGTAATAATCAATTGGTAGATAGAGTGAGAACGGATTATGACGCTGCACTGATAGCCGCTATTGCTACACAAATGACAGCTCGTGGATTTACAAGAGTAGGGCATGGCGATAACCCGGATATAGGCATTAGTATAAGTAGGGTATATAGTGATCGTACAGGATTTATCGATTATGGATCGTACTGGGGTGGATATGGTGGTTATTGGGATCCTTATTATTGGGGCTACGGTGGCTATAACTATTATTTTCCTACTATGATCGGTACCTATACTATTACTGAGGGCGGTGTTACGGTGGATATGTTTGATTTAAAAAATGCTGCTGCCAATAACCAGCTTAGTCTTATGTGGACGGGTTTGATAAGAGGTACAGGAACTTTTAATGCTGCGAGAACAACTACGCATGCCGAGGCCTTGTTCAGCCAGTCACCTTATATCAATAAATAAAAAAAGTAAAAAATATTCAGATGAAGCAATTTGTAATGATAGTCTGCTTACTGGCACTTATAGTAGCGAAGCCTGTGATAGCGCAACAAGGAGAGGCAAAAATGACAGCCAGCCTTATGGGAGGGCTACCGGTAGGTAATTTAAAAAACCTGACAGAGAAGGCCTCCCTTCGAGGAGCTGATATTACTATCTTATATGGCATTTCCGATAAGCTTTCTGTAGGACTGAATATAGGCTTTCAGGATTTTTATCAAAAATTTCCAAGAGATGTATACCAGTTGCAGGATGGCAGCCAGATATCAGCCGTGTTGACCAACTCTATACAAGCGATACCATTGTTAGCAACAGGTAAATATAACTTTATGCCTGGTTCTACCGTACAGCCTTATGCTGCTGCAGGTATTGGTGGTGCTTTTCTTGTCAATCGACAATTTATAGGAGAGTCACCTAATGACGAAAATAAAATTGTATTAGCTATGCGTCCTTCTGCCGGCGTATATATTCCCTTTCGCCGCGGTGGTGAAGCAGGTTTGAAAGCCTCTGTTAATTACACCCATTTAGCTAATAAATCAGGTAATACAAAAGGCCTTGGATTTATTGGGTTTGGTATTGGTGTTAGTTTCCCTATGCGTAATAATTAAGCGCACCTAGATATCAATAGAGAAAAGTTGCCCTGTATGACTTTTCTCTATTGGTTATAAGTAAAGTTATGCTGCTTATTTTTCCGCTACAGGATTCCAGATGCTGGCAGGTAGTTGCGGATTGATTACGTAGCTTGAAACAGTATAGACAAGCTGGCCACTTGCATTTCCGCTTATTGTGCTGGAATAAGGAAGTAATAATCCATCTGTTTTTTTAAACCTGCTAAGAGTAGATTGTAGCGATGCGTTGCCAATGGTATAGCTTTCTCCAATGATTTTGTATTGTCGATCTAAATGATAGCGGAGTTGCTGACCTTCTATTGGTAGCGTCACGACATAGCCGTTTTTTTCCTGTACAACTTGTGCGGTTGCAAAAGCATGATTCATATACTTGCCCAAGCCAAAAATGCCCAAGTGGAGGGAGAGTTGTATTTCGCGAATGCGTTGTCCGGATAGAGGAGTTGTTTTTCCCTGTACCCATTGCCAGCCTTTGTCTCCTTCTAACTGTTCTACAGCCAGTAATTTACCTGCTTGCATCACTTCGTAGCGATAGTATTTTTTTTTGATATCAATATAGGAATTGATAATAGCTCCCCTATGTGTAGCAGTCGTATGGAGGATTTTTACTTGATCTATCTGCTCAGCTCCATATTCGTTTCTTAGTTTTTTTAATACCTCATTGCCGGATAGTGCAACATTTGTGAGAGTATCACTTTTTGTAGTCGTTCTTTTCGTTGTGGTCTTTTTGTTTGTTGTTTTCTCCTTTTCTTCACGTTCAAAGTAAAACTTACCGTCTATCACAGCCATCGTTTTTTCAAGTTTATCGCTTTTGCGGGCAAAGCAGCTATGCGTACTGATAGTGCCACTATTAAAACGTAGTGTAAGTACTCCCTGCTTGAGTACATAGGTACCCTCTCCTTCACTTTTCTTTGTGCTACCACCTCCCATATTGTCGCCAGCCACCATGGAAGTGTTGGAGCTATTGGTAGTAAAGTTTCCTTTACCATCAAAATACAAGGAATGATTACGGCTGCTACCAACATAGGGCACATTGGTGCCAATGCCTCCGCTACCGGATGTATGATTATACTTATAAAGACCTGGAGGAATAGTGTTTTGTTCTACCATTTTAAATAAAACAAATGAACCAGCATTTAAATTTCCTTCGGATGTTAGAGTGTACGTTTTATCTTTTTTACCACTGGCAAAGCGAAAAGTAACTTTTTTGCCGCTAATAGTATATGTCCCTTTTTTAGCTGTTTTCCAATCGGCTTCACCTAATTTATCGGTAAAACTGCCATCACCGCGTAAGTAAATAGCTATATCATTTCTGTCCATACCACCGCCGGCAAATCCACTTACAGTTAGTTCTATACCGGCATAAACACCCGTAATGCCGGAAGATTGGCTACAGGAAGTATGCATAGTAAAAGAGTAAATAAAGCAAAGAAGATAGAACCGCTTCATAGATCAATATTTATAGTGTTGCTGATTTTTTCTCTATATGGTTAGTGCAAGAATGTTGCCATATGTAGATGGTGAATTAAATTTAAAGAAAGAAGAGCGGGATGCGAGCCATTTAGAAAAGCTGGAATAAAATAGTATTTTGTACGCCAATCTAGTTGTATGAAATGGTTTAATCTTTTTTTTGCTATTATATTCTTTGCATCGGCTGTAGTACAATATAATGATGCGGATCCTTATATCTGGATACCCATCTACCTTACCGGCGCTTATTTATGCTGGCAGGCTTTTCGGAAAAAATATTATCCTGCCGCATATGTGGTGCTAATGGTGCTGTTCGCCGGTTATGCTACTTATTTTTTCTTTACCGAAAATGGCGTGCTGGACTGGGTACAAAAGCATAATGCCGAAAATATTGCTGCAACCATGCAGGCCGAAAAGCCGTGGATAGAAGATACAAGAGAGTTTTTTGGCTTGGTATTGCTGATAGCTGTGCTGCTGGCTAATTGGATATATGCTAAAAGAAAACAGCAGTAACATATAGAGTACTGCTGTTTGCCAAATAGTTGATAAAGGGAATTAACCACCTTGTGACTGTTGTTCTTTTTTCTTTTTTAATTCCTGATCGGCATAGCCAAATACTTTCTTCATCATATCCGTTTTTCTGAATTCGTATTTAGTACGAATGTTGTCTTCTTCTTTAGCTACCATCGAAAACATGCCATCAATGGCTCGGGCAGCAATAAAATCTGTAAGGCTGGACTCGAGTTGATTGCCAATAAAGGGGATTTTGTTATAAACAGAAACCACATTGCTCCATTCTTTGTTAGCACCATTGAGGTTAGCTGTGCTATCTACAATAGGACGAAAGGCTGTCATTAGTTCCGGCGACATGGCAGCTTTGAAATAATCGGTAGCGGCGCGAGTGTTATCGGTAATTAATAAGCCGGCCACATCTTTAAAGCTCATTTGCTTTACAGAATTTAGAAAAATAGGCTTGGCGGCCACCACTGCAGAGGACATAGCATTGGTAAACTTGCTGGTAACCTGATTTATCAGGCTGGTTAATCCTAAATCTCTTAATGTCTTTTCTATTTTGGCGGCATCGCCGGGAAAAGCAAAACGCACTAATGGATTTCCTTCATTGGGATTGGCAAAAGCGTCAAAACCGCTAAAAAGTCCTTGTGTCAACGCATCTCTTAAGCCGGTTGCCATTTCAAACTCTGAAGGGCCCAAAGCAGATGCAATTTTTTTTATCGTATCACAAGAGGATAGAAACATGGTAGAACTTAAGCACAAGGCTAATACAATTCTTTTCATTATTGTTGGTATTATTTGTATAGAGAAAGAAAGACGAAAAATATATTAATTGAGTTGCGGATCGATGGGGTAATTAATCAGGGAAACGTATTCGCCGCCTAACTGTTTAATAGAGTTTTTCCAAACCTCGCCAGCTTGGTCATCGAAAACCAAGGGGGATGTTGCTTGTACTGTAAGCCAGGATTTTTCTTTTATCTCTTCTTCCAGCTGTCCCGCACTCCATCCGGAATAGCCCATAAAAAATTTTACTTTAGAAGAATCTAATTCGCCTTTTTTAAGAAGTTCTAGAGCCAATGGGAAATCACCCCCCCAATAAATATTTTTCATTACTTCTACGCCTCCGGTAATAATATCGGGATAAGCATGTAGGAAAAAAATAGCGGCAGGCTCTACCGGACCACCTACATATACGGGCAAGGCCAACCCTTCGGCCTCCGGTAATAATTCGTCTAGTGTTTTATCAAAAGGACGGTTGAGGACGAAGCCAATACCCCCTTCTTCATTGTATTCGCAAAGCACGACAACCGTACGAAGGAAATTGGGGTCCTTCAGAAAAGGGTCGGCGATGAGTAAAATTCCGGATGCGAGATCAATCATACTTCAAGGTAATGATAATTTTTATTTGACTGATAAGAAGAAGCGGCGAAGTGTAAAATATATTTTGCTAAAAGGGTCGTTAAAAATTGTGGTATTTACATATGCAGGCTTGCATTGCGGGGTAACAAGTTGTTACCTTTGCTGCTTTATCAGTTTTAAAAAACCGTTATCTTTCAGCAAAATAACAGTGTAACTCAGTGAAAAAGGTATTCCCGGTTATTATTCTATTAATTACATTTTCTTTAATAGGCATTATTGTTATTCAACTGCTTTGGCTACAGAATATGATATTGTTGAAGCAGGAACAAGTAAAAGAAAAAATTGAAAAGGCCATCGGTAAAGTAGGAGTAGAGCTGGGCGAGTTTAAAGGCAGCTATACAGGCATCAATCGGTTAGGTACCAATCCTGTTTTTAATGAAGAATTTCCTATTGATTTCTTACGACCTATCACCATTGGCCAGCGTTTTAGCTCAGCAGAGTTGAATGAGAAAATTCAACAGGCCTTCAATAGCGTAGGATTAGATAAAATACGTTTTGAGTTTTTATTAATTACGGTGGATGCACGTACCTCCCTGCCAGCGGTGGCAGAACGGCAGTCAAGGTATTATAAAGATGAGTTTGAAGACTCTGTCAATAATTTTGGACGAACTATTCCTTTGTTTGCGCCCAGTGGTTCAGCGGCAGAGAATCTGGCGGCCGATGAGTTGTTGTCCATCGTGGCACTGGACTATAAAAAAGTAGCGATTAAATTTTTACGCCTGCCCATTTTACTGGCGATTATTTTCACCATTATTATCATTAGCTCCTTTTACCTTACTATTCGCACGATGCTGCGACAGAAAAAACTGGGTGAAATAAAAAATGATTTCATCAATAATATGACGCATGAATTCAAAACGCCTATTGCTACCATATCGTTGGCTGTAGATGCGCTAAAGAATAAAAAAGTGCAACAGGATTTGGAGAAGATAAATTATTTCAGCGCAATTATTAAAGAAGAGAACCTGCGTATGAACCGGCAGGTAGAAACTATTTTAAAAGCATCACAACTAGAAAGGCAGGAAGTAGAGCTGAATCTTAAGCCGGTACATGTACATGAAACTATCCACTCTGTAGTAGATAATTTCATTTTACAACTGGAAGAAAAGCAAGGAGCCGTAGAATTGCAGTTGAAGGCAGAGGATGATTTGTTACAGGTAGATGAAGTACATTTCTCCAATCTGATCAATAATCTGATAGATAATGCCGTCAAGTATGCAAAAAACAATGTACCCCTGCAAGTAAAAATTTCAACACAATTAGCCCAAAAGAATTTTGAAATACGCGTAGAGGATAATGGTATAGGAATGAGCAAGGAAACACTCAAGCGAGTATTTGAGCGTTTTTACCGGGCACATACCGGCAACCTGCACAATGTAAAAGGTTTTGGCCTGGGGCTTAGTTATGTGAAATCAATTGTAGATGCACATGGGGGCAATATCAAAGTAGAAAGTACTTTAGGGAAGGGAAGTACATTTATTCTGCATCTTCCTTTTTCAGTAAAGAATTCTTAAGCCGATGATTGTAGCCATAGCAGGCTGCCATCTCCATAGCTGAGAAAACGAAAATCATTATCTAATGCATACTGGTATAATTGTTTCCAGTTGCCGCCTGTTATAGCAGCTACCAGTAGTAGCAATGTAGACTGTGGCTGATGAAAATTAGTAATAAGCCCTTTAATTATTTTAAAAGAATAGCCTGGCGCAATCAACAATTGTGTGCTTGCTATTAATCGATTGCTTTTTTGTATATGCAAATAGTTTAGTATAGCAAGCAGTGCTTCTTTTGCAGTAATTGTATTGACATTAATTTCATACGCTTCCCATTGAGAAAGATGTAAAGGATGAGTTGCCGATTCAGGAGAGCAAATAAGTTTTGCACCGAGCCAATACAGGCTTTCTATTGTGCGTAAAGAGGTTGTTCCTACGGCAACTATTTTTTTATCCAGATTAGTAAGTATTTCCTCCAGTGTTGCCAGAGTAATATCTATCCACTCCTCATGCATCACGTGATTTTTTAACTGTGCTGCTTTCACAGGCTTGAAAGTGCCTGCTCCTACATGTAGTGTCACATAGCTTTTACCGATATTTTTTTCTTCCAGTTGATTGACTAACTCTGGTGTAAAATGAAGCGCCGCAGTAGGTGCAGCAACGGAGCCTTTATGCTCTGCAAAAATCGTTTGGTATCTCTCTGTATCAGTCGTATCCGCTTTACGTTTAATATACGGAGGAAGAGGAATAGCGCCTGATTGTTGTAAGATATCGGCAAAGCTAAAACCGGAAGGTGTCCAGGATAATTCTATAATAAAACCATCCTGTTGTTTTTCTGTGTAGCGAGCATAAAGCGTGATAGTCGTATCTCCTGTAGGTATAATTTTTTCCAATACTTGCCCCTGCTTCCATTTGGAAGCACCGCCTACAAGGCATTGCCAGTACACTTTTTCCTGTTGCGCCAGTGCTGTACTTATATCTGGATAGCGCTTATCAGGCGCCAGACAAAAAATTTCGATAACACCTCCGGTTGATTTTTGAAAAAGCAATCTTGCTTCTATCACTTTGGTGTTATTAAAAATAAGCCAGCTATTCTCCGGCAGGTAATGAGGCAAGGATTGGTAAGTTGATTCTTCTACTGCAGCCTTGTCATAAATAAGCAAGCGGGAAGCATCTCTTTGCGGTAAAGGGAAGAAAGCTATTTTTTCCTCCGGCAAATCATAGGTATAATCAAAAATGGCTATTTCCTGTGGGTGCATGGGCAAAACGACTAACTGTCGTGTTGAGTGAGCCTCAAAAATACGGCACTTCAGAAAAAGCCAGGAAGAAAATCTCTTTTACACAGTCGGATATCGTAATTTCACATTTCTAATCAGGTTATAAACAAATTTTTAGGGGTTATCCACCGGTTTTCTACATAATTTTTTCGGAGTCCACATTATCAACCCCTGTTTTAACCAGTTCTCAACTTTACCCCCATTTTTTTTGTGGAAAAAAGAACGCAAAATATTTTGAAAATCAAGTGGTAAAATGTGTTTTTTTTGATTTTTTTGTGC
>CAZPPM010000123.1:0-9399 GCA_964588445.1 uncultured Citrobacter sp. | reverse complement strand
TCTGTATGTTGTAGATGGAATACCGATTAGCGAGGCTGGTATTTCAGGTAATGCACTTGTTGATATTAACTTTAATGATGTTGAGTCTTTCGAGATACTAAAAGATGCATCTGCCGCCGCTATTTATGGTTCTCGTGCTGCAAATGGTGTAGTACTTATTACCACAAAAAAAGGAAAAGCAGGCAAAACAAGCCTTAATGTTAATGCTCAATACGGTTTAAATAGCCCTACAGGACATCGGAAATTTTTAAATGCAGAAGAGTACATTCAATTAATTAGGGAAGCTGCTATTAATAGCGATATTATTGATGGAATAGACCCCTTGGACCCTGCAGACTATCCAGACTCTTGGCTAGAGTTTGTAGAAGGTCGCTTTACAAGATATTCAGGCTGGTCAAATTGGAGAAACGTAGAAACGAACACGGACTGGGAGGACCTTGCTTACAATAAGAGTTCTGCTACTAAAATAATTGATATTAATGCAAGTGGGGGTACTGAAAAAACAAGATTTTTTGCTAGTGGTAGCTATAGTAATCAGGATGGAATTTTGATCAATAATGCCTTTCAACGTCTATCTGGGAGGTTGAATCTAGAACATGATGCGAGTGACAGAGTAAAAATAGGCATGAACATGAGTTTAGCTCGTACTTTTTCTAATCGTGTCACCCCCGATAATGGATTTCAAACGCCATTACAAATGGTAGCACTTGCTCCAATAACCCCACCAAGAAATCAAAACGGTGTGTTATATAATACACCTACAACTACCTACTACAATGGATTGCTTGAAATAGATCAGGTGAAAAGATCCTCTGTAGGGTTTAGAAATTTGGGAAGCTTTTTCCTCAATTATAAAATATTGAAAAACCTTGTATTCAAAACGGACTTCGGGTTAGATATACGAAATCAAACAGATGATTATTATGGGAGCCCTTTATCATTGACAGGTATAGGTATAAATGGGTATGGTAGTTCTGAATGGCTTAAGTCTGTGAACTATAACTCGAACAATTATTTTAATTATCATACAATATTTAAAGATATACATGATGTAGATATAACAGCTGGTATGTCATATCAAAAATATAATGAAGAATATGCGTTTGTTGAAGGACAGGATTTCCCCAGTGATGATTTGTCAAGATTAGCAAGTGCGGGTGAAATAACAGGAGGAACTTCTACCGGCACACTCACTTCTTTTCTTTCTTATTTTGCTAGGGCGAACTACAAGTTCAATAATAAATACCTTTTGGCATTAAGTGGAAGAGTTGACGGGTCTTCTCGTTTTGGTAAAGACAATCGGTTTGGTTTCTTCCCTTCTGTTTCTGCAGGGTGGATTCTTAGTGAGGAAGATTTTATGGCGAGCTCTTCTACTGTTAGCTTCTTAAAACTTAGAGGTAGCTGGGGAATTACAGGTAATGCGGAAGGTTTTGGAAACTTTTCACAGTTGGGTTTGTGGGGAGCATCTAAGTATAACAATGCTTCCGGCCTAGTGCCTACTCAGCTAGCTAATCCAGAATTACGATGGGAAAAATCTGAGCAAGTTGATATAGGATTAGATTTTGGTTTATTTAATAATAGAATAAGTGGTGAGATTGATTTTTATGTAAGAAACACTCGTGATCTTATCTACAATGTACCGGTTCCGGGAACATCTGGTTTTGCTACACAAACAGTTAATATTGGCTCTATGCAAAACAAGGGAGTAGAATTTGTATTGAATTCTACAAATGTTAATAGCAGGGATTTTAAGTGGAGTACAAGTTTTAATATCGCCTATAATAAAAATAAAATAACAAAGCTAGATGGCGATCAAACTATCATACCGGGTAATGATGGTCGTTTCTTAAACTCGTTGATCGTGGGCGAAGCAATTGGTGTGTTTTATGGGCCTAAATATGCCGGGGTAGATTCAGACAATGGCGATGCACTTTGGTATGGCGAAGACGGGAAGACCACTACTAATGATTATAATGATGCAGGAACTTTTGTAGTAGGCAATCCTAATCCGGATTGGATTGGTGGTTTAAATAACACGATTAACTATAAAGGTTTTGAGTTAAGCTTTCTATTTCAAGGAGTGTTCGGTAACCAGATACAAAATGGTGCTGGTGCTTTTATGTCAAGTGGGGCAGACTGGTTTGACAATCAAACAAAAGATCAGTTGAGAAGATGGCAAAAGCAAGGGGATATAACAGATGTGCCTCAACTTAGATTTGCGTACAGTAATGGGACAGGAGCTTCTAGCAGGTACACGGAAAACGGTTCTTATGTACGCTTGAAAAATTTGACATTAGGCTATATGCTGCCTTCCTCTGTTACTAGAAAACTAAAGATTAGCTCTGCAAAAGTTTATATAACTGGAATAAATCTAATGACATTTACCAAGTACACTGGATGGGATCCTGAAGTAAATACAGACTTCAGGGCTGGCAACCGGAATCAGGGTGGAGATTTCTATGCCGCACCACAGATTAAATCAATAACAGCGGGGATAAACATAGGTTTTTGATTCTTTACCTTAAACTAAAAAAAATGAGAAAATATATAATCATAGTAAGTTGTATGCTTACTGTTTCTTGTACCAAAAAATTGGATCTGTTTCCACAGCAGGATATTGCTGACGAAACCGTTTTTACTTCTGATGCCAATGTGAAGAAAGCATTAAATGGAGCCTACGATGCTTTAAGTAGCGCAAACCTATATGGAGGTACTATATTACTTTTTTCGGAATTGCTCGCATCTGATGGTGAAATACAATGGGAGGGTACCTTTAACCAGCCACGAGAAGTATGGAATAAAGCTATTCTTACAACAAACACTTTCGTAAGGGATTTATGGTTGAGTGCGTATAATACAATAAATATTACTAATAATATCCTTGATGCAATAAGTATTGTAAATGCTGCCGATCAAAACAGGGTTAAAGGAGAAGCTCTTTTCATTCGAGCGTCTTTATATTTTGAACTGGTGAAACTATATGCAAAACCATATAGCGCAGGCAATGTTAGCAGCAACCCCGGCGTTCCACTTGTGCTTACCCCTACCCGCGGAATTGATCAGGCTTCCTATGTAGCAAGAAACACAGTTGAGCAAACTTATACTCAAATACTCACAGATCTTATAGAAGCAGAGTCTTTGCTGCCTTCTTCTAATAGTATTTATGCAAGCAAAGTGGCTGCTGCAGCTCAACTTTCAAGAGTTTATTTACAAATGGCTAACTATGCAGGTGCTCGAGATGCGGCTAACAGAGGTATAGGCTATGGAGGTTACTCCTTAACAGCACCATATGCTAAGGCATTCAATAGCGGAAGGATAAATGTAGACGATGCAAACAGCACTGTTTCAGAATCAATATTTCATATCGCCGTTAGTGCCCAGGATGGGGCAAATGGTATGCATGTATACTGGTCTATTACATATTATGGAGCACGAGAAGGCGATGTTACAATATTGCCTAAGCACCTAAATCTGTATAATGCAAATGACGCTAGAAGAGATTTGTTTTATCAGGGAGCCGGAAATTCAATCGGATCGGGACCCTATAGAAGCGGAAAATGGAAATATATTTATTCTAATATTGCAATCTTTCGCCTTGCAGAACTTTACTTAACTCGAGCCGAAGCTAATTTAAGAGAAGGTACGGTAGTAGGAGCGACTCCTTTATCAGATGTAAATCTTATAAGAGTACAACATGCAGAATTACCTTCTTTGGTTTCCGTTACTCTTGCTGATATACTTCTGGAAAGAAAACTTGAGCTGGCACATGAAGGACAGGGAATACATGATCGTAAAAGATTACAGCTGACTACCGATGGCTTTGCACATGGGGATGTTAAACTTTTATTGCCAATACCTCAACGCGAAATTGATGCGTCAGGAGGAGTATTGATACAAAATCAATAGCGGCAAAATCTTATTTTAGCGAAGTGCATACGGTAATTAAAACTTGCTGTTTGCGTTTCGCTTTTCTTTTTTCACTTACTTCGAAAAAAAATCCATGATGAAAAAGTTAGTAGCACTGTCGGTAAGTTTATTGCTTATTCTATTCGCAAAAGCGCAATTAAAATCCCCCGAAGAATTTTTGGGATATAAAATTGGCACTCGTTATACGCCGCACTGGCGGGTAGTAAGCTATTTTCAGCACGTAGCACAGTATGCTGCCGACAATGTAAAACTTCAACAATACGGAGAAACAAACGAAGGCCGTGCCCTCTATTTGGCTTTTGTTTCTTCTAAAGAAAATATAGGCAATCTGGAAAGCATTCGTCTTAATAATCTTCGGCTGGCTAACCTGGCCAAAGACAGGATGGCTGCTTCTGAAGAAGCACCAGCTATTGTATGGATGAGCTATAATGTACATGGCAACGAAACCTCTTCTTCCGAGGCAGCGTTATTAACGGTTTATGCTTTAGTAGATCCGAAGAACAGTGAAACAAAAGAATGGCTGAAGAACACCGTTGTGGTAATGGATCCCTGCATTAATCCTGATGGAAGAGACAGATACGTAAATTGGTTTAATTCTATTGTAGGCGATCAATATAATCCTCGCTTAGATGCACGGGAGCACCGCGAACCCTGGCCAGGCGGTAGAACCAATCACTATAATTTTGACCTGAACAGAGATTGGGCATGGCAAACGCAAGTAGAAAGCCAGCAGCGCTTAAAGCAATACAATCAATGGATGCCACAAGTACATGTTGACTATCATGAACAAGGTATCAATCAGCCGTATTATTTTGCTCCGGCAGCACAACCTTATCACGAGGTAATTACGAAATGGCAAAGAGATTTTCAGGTAACAATTGGGAAAAACCATGCAAGGCATTTTGATAAAAATGGATGGCTGTATTTCACTAATGAAATATTTGATCTTTTTTATCCTTCTTATGGCGACACCTACCCTGTGTATAATGGCGCCATTGGGATGACATACGAGCAGGGCGGCGGTGGTGCCGCAGGCTTGGGTGCAGATACAGATGAAGGGGATACACTTACGTTATACGACAGGGCTATACATCATCATACCTCAGGACTTAGCACGATAGAAATTTCTTCTAAGAATGCAGTAAACCTGATAAAAGAGTTTCGTAAATTTTTTAATAATGCAGTAAGCGGTGCAGTGGGTGATTACAAGTCCTATGTTATTAAAAACACACCAGCAGATGCAGAACGATTGAAAGCTCTAAAAGTACTACTTGATAAAAATGGCATACAATACACTGCAGGATTGGGGGGTGGTAGAGGATATAATTATCATACAGGTAAAGAAGAGTCATTTACTGTAGGCGCAGGCGATATCGTCATTAGCTCTTCTCAAGCCAGAGCTACTATGGTTAAAGTGTTGTTTGAGCCACAATCTGTACTTGTTGATTCGGCAACTTATGATATTACGGCTTGGGCTTTACCTTACGTATATGGTTTGAAAGCTTTTGCCAGCAAAGCTGCTATCAATACAAGTGGTGCTGCTGTAACGGAAACAGTGAAGAATGATGCGGCGGATGCCTATGGATATGTTATTCGCTGGCAAGGTATCTCATCGGCAAGGGTGTTGACAAAACTATTGAAAGAAGGTATTAAGTTGCGTTTTTCTGAAGCGCCTTTCGAATCAGGTGGAGTGAGCTTTGATCGTGGATCTATTATTGTTATTAAACGAGGCAACGAAAGATTAGGGGCGACACTGTGGAGTAAAGTGAGTAAAGCTTGTGATGAAGAAAATGTAAAAATGAATGTGGTGCATTCAGGAATGGTAGATAAGGGATTTGATTTTGGTAGTTCAAAAGTTCACCCTTTAAGAGCGCCAAAAGTTGTACTGCTGACAGGTGAGGGTGTATCTTCCAATGCAGCAGGCGAAGTATGGCATTTCTTTGAAAGAGAGTTGAAGTACCCACTAACCTTAATCAATGCAAATGATATAGGCCGAGCAAACTGGGCGGAAATTGACGTGGTTATCCTGCCCGATGGTAACTATAGGTTTCTTTCTGATAAAGGGCAGGCTGAAGGCTTTACAAAATGGATTAGTGCAGGGGGTAAGGTGGTGGCATTAGAAGGTGCAGTCGCACAGCTTTCGCGTCAAGATTGGAGTGTGTTGAAACTAAGAAAGGAAGAAGAAAAAGATAGCGCAGAGAAAAAAAATCCGTACAGCTTATTAAAAGTTTTTGAGAATAGACAAAGAGACGCTATACCTGGCACTACTCCGGGGGCTATTTACAGAGTAGATGTAGATAATACTCACCCGCTGATGTATGGATACCCTGCGTATTATTATACATTGAAGCAGGATGATATAGTGTACGATTATATAAAAGAGGGCGGATGGAATGCCGGTGTTATAAAAAAGGATAATCAATTAGCAGGATTTGTAGGGCATAAGCTACAAACCAAACTAAAAGACGGATTAGTTTTTGGCAATCAAAGTCTAGGCCGCGGATCGGTGGTTTACTTATCAGATAATGTGTTGTTTCGAAATTTTTGGGAAAACGGAAAGCTGATGATTTGTAATGCTGTGTTCTTTGTTGGGGAATAGGCTTCTTAATTGAAGCTTAAAAAAGAAAGGAGGTCAATCGACCTCCTTTCTTTTTTAAAACTTTATCTCTTCATCATGCTGATCAAAAAACTTGTACTCGGTAAGATGATAGCTGGTATCTGCTTCCACTTTTGTTTTTTGTTTAAACTTCTTATTCCATTTTGCCATCTTGGTAGACCAGGGCCAGCCCTTGGTAAGATAAGAGTGCATAATAGGATTTACAATCAGCTTAAGACTTTTATGCTTATGTGTTATAAGATAACTTAAGTTCTTTTCAATCTCATCTTCTAAAAGAAGTGTAGATGATATTTTACCGGTGCCGTTACAACTGGGGCAAACTTCTTGTGTGTTAATGTTCACTTCCGGCTTCATGCGTTGACGGGTAACTTGCATTAACCCAAACTTGGAAATGGGAAGTACGGCATGTTTAGCCCTGTCAGGAGCCATGAATTCCTCCATTTTTTCTACCAGCTTTCTTTTGTTTTCCGGTAGCTTCATGTCTATGAAATCAATCACGATAATACCACCTAAATCACGCAAGCGCAGCTGGCGAGCCATTTCTTCTGCCGCTTCCAGGTTGGTCTCCATGGCGTTTTGCTCCTGGTTGTTACTTACGCTTTTATAACCACTGTTTACGTCAATCACATGCAGGGCTTCCGTATGTTCTATAATCAGATAAGCCCCACTGTTAAGATTGACCGTTTTGCCAAAAGAAGATTTTACCTGTTTGGTAATACCAAAGGAATCAAAGATGGGAGCGCCATTTTGATAGAAGGAAACAATTTCGGCTTTTTCGGGTGCAATACGCTGGATATAGTTTTTTGTATCAGCGTAAATATTTTTATCGTTGACAACGATCTTATTAAAATCGGCATTGAGTAAATCTCTCAGTATGCTGTTTGTTTTTGTTTGCTCACTCAAAATTTTTGCAGGAGCAACAGCGCCTTTAAGATTTTGTTGTATCGTCTTCCACATTTCCACTAATGCAGAAAGATCTTCATGGAGTTCTGCAGTGTTTTTTCCTTCAGCAGCGGTACGCACTATTACACCAAAGTTTTTTGGCTTAATAGCCTCCACAATTTTCTGCAATCTTTTCCTTTCCTCGGCGGAGTGAATTTTTCTTGAAACAGCTACGATATTATTAAACGGAGTGATAACAACAAAACGACCCGGTAATGAAATCTCACAGCTAAGACGCGGGCCTTTGGCAGCGATGGGTTCTTTTAATATCTGTACAAGTATATTGGGCTTACCGCTTAAAACTTCGTTTATTTTTCCAGTTTTAATGATCTCTGGCTCTATTTCAAATTTTCCAAAATCAAGCCCGGTTTCGCTTTTGTCTACAATAGTAGCAGCGGTGAATTTTAGTAAAGATTTTGCGTAGGGACTTAGATCGGTATAATGCAAAAAAGCATCTTTCTCAAATCCAACATCTACAAAGGCAGCATTGAGCCCGGGAATAAGTTTTTTCACTTTTCCCAGATATAGATCTCCCACAGCAAAACGAGCATCGCTTTTTTCGCTATGTAGTTCTACAAGCTTTCTGTCTTCCAGCAAGGCAATTTCTACGCCTTGTGGAGCTGCGTTAATAATGAGTTCTTTGTTCATTACAGCTTACAAATAAGTATAAATCAGCTATGGCGCTGTATAATTGGCTGTCTTCGTTACGAGCATGCAAGAGAGAGAGTTGCAGATAAGATTTGGCGAGAGGAATGCAAACGAGTACTACAGACAGTCAGTGATCTACAATAGCCACAGGCAGTTTACCAGCGGCTATTGTAAATCAAAAGAAATTATTTATTTCTTTTCTTGTGACGATTTTTTCTTAATCTTTTTTTCCTTTTATGGGTAGCAATCTTATGACGTTTTCTTTTTTTACCGCAAGGCATAATCTCAATTTTTTATTTACGAATAATATTTTTTACTAAAGTCTTTTATTTACGAAGCAGCTCGACTCTTTTTTCTACTTCTTTTTTCATATCTGCTCTTTCGATCAATGGCAATGATTTTTCATACCACTCGGCAGCTTCTTTTTTCTTTTCTTGCCGTTCATAAATATCAGCCAACATTAATATGGCTTCAATATTAGAAGGCTGTAAGTTATGTACTGTTACTAAGCGTTCAATACCTTTATCCAACTGGCCTGACATAACAGATGCTTTTGCCAGTGTCATGTGTGCATAAGCGTTGGTACTATCTTTTTGAACAACTTCTCTGATTTTGGCAATCCCATCCATTGGATTGGTAGAAAGATTGCCAAATAAATAAGCGGCTCCAAGGCCTACCCGGCTTGAATCATTGGCCGGGTTTATTGTCAAAGATCGTTCAAACAAATCTTTAGCCTGCCCTGCTTCCCAACTTCTTAAGGCAGGATTTTTTTCCTGTTGCAGGTAGTCTAAAAATAAGTGGGCTGCAAAGGTGAGGGATTTTTCTGAATTTTCCAATCTTGCTGCCTCCGCCTCATACCAGGCATAGGGTGGAAAAAAGCCCATAGAGTCACCCCAAAAGTGCGATAACTGATGGTAAACTTTTACTTGCTGAGCTTTTACATCGCCACGAGTTATGGATGCTTCCAGTAAGGAAAGGCGGGTATTTTGCTCTGGCGTCAATTGTTTTTTAGCAATAATAAGTATAGAATCAATTGATATAGAGGCTTCTTTACCTGCTACGGGGCCATGATCGTGTCCATCACCTTCATGATGTACTTCAGGGGCTGCTTTATGTGTAGGGGTTATGCGAGCAAATACAAATATGCCAATAGTGAGTAGTAGTGCTACGAATACAGTAATCCATTGAGGTTTCTTCACTTTCTTATATTTAAAAAAGCAAAGTTACCCACATTGGAGTAACTAAATCATAAAAAAGATACTAAA
>CAZPPM010000122.1:0-9414 GCA_964588445.1 uncultured Citrobacter sp. | reverse complement strand
AAAAACAATATGAGTCTGAAACAAGAATATCTGCATTGTCAAAATATTTTGCAATCCTGGCTATCGTTATTTCCTGCCTTGGATTATTTGGCTTGGCCGCATTCACCGCCCAAAAAAGAAGAAAAGAAATAGGCGTAAGAAAAGTAATTGGAGCTTCGGTTGTAAATATTACAACAATGCTATCAAAAGATTTTTTACGCTTAATCATTATTTCTTTGGCAATTGCTATTCCAGCATCCTGGTGGATAATGGATAGGTGGCTTCAAGGTTTTGCTTACAGAATCAACTTAACACCTTACATATTTATACTCGCTGCTATAGCGGTGATGCTAATAACATTGTTTACAATAAGCTTCCAATCAATAAAAGCAGCGCTAGCAAATCCAGTAAAAAGTCTGCGAACGGAATAAAAGATATTTCTTAGTGGTTACTGATTATTAATTATTAATTACTAATTATTCATTACTCATAACTAATCCCAATGCTAAAAAACTATTTCAAATCTGCTTGGCGAAGTGTCAAAAGCCAAAAAGCAACCAGTGTTATTAATATCATGGGACTGGCAATAGGTATGTGGGCGGCGATATTGATTTTTATCTGGGTACAAAATGAATTGAGCTTTGATAAGCATCATAAAGATGCTGAACGCATATACTTAGTTAAAAACTATATCGGCCTTGATCAGGCTACGCCAAGTGTATGGGATAATAGCCCTTATTTACTTGGTGAAAAAGCGCAAGAGCAAATACCGGAAGTAGCCAAAGTGACAAGGCTAATGCCTACTCGCTACCAGAATATTTATTTTAATTATAAGGGCAACCTTACCAAAGAAACAAATGGAGCCTATGTAGATAGCAGTTGGTTTGCTATTTTCCCTTCACCTGTATTGGCTGGTAGTACTCAGGCATTCAATGAAAACCCCTTTAGCATTATCCTTACCCAGTCAAAAGCAAAAAAATACTTTGGCAACGACAATCCTATAGGAGAAATCCTCACGATTGATACCACACAATATCGTGTACAAGCTGTTATAGCAGACCCTCCTACCAATTCCAGTTTTCAAGCAGATTTTCTATTACCTGTTGCAGCACGGATGACTTCTGAAATAGACCGTAAGCAGCAATTGCAATGGGGTAACTACAATTATCTTACTTTCTTTAAGCTGACACCTAATAGCAGTAGTAGCGCTACAGAAAAAAAATAACCACCCTCGTATTAAAAGAGAGGAAACGCGAAAAGAATGATATGAAAGCCGGCTTAGTCAGCTTGCCGGAATTACATTTTGATAAAACCATCGAACGGCCGGGCTTACTAAGAGGCGATAAAAAAACAATTACCATTTTCACCGTACTGGGTATTCTTCTCCTAGCTATTGCTTGTATCAATTATATCAATCTCACTACGGCAAGAGCTACTTTGCGCATAAAAGAGGTAAGTGTACGCAAGATTGTGGGTGCAGAAAAAAAACAGCTCTTTGCACAATTTCTCACAGAGTCATTTCTCATCAGCTTCATCGCTTTATCCATAGCCATGGTAGCGGTATATATCAGCCTGCCCTTCTACAATGAATTGACAGAAAAAAGTTTTTCCCTTACCACTTATGCAGGTTCTATATGGATGGTAGCTTTGGGTATTTTCGTATTATCGATTTTGCTCAGTAGCATTTACCCTGCTTTTTTATTATCCTCTTTTAAACCCATAGCTATCTTTAGCGGACGAAATGTTTTTTCTATAAAAAGCGTAACCCTGCGAAAAGTATTAGTTACAGCACAGTTTTCTCTTTCCATTATATTGATTATTGCCACCATTGTGGTGTATCGGCAAATGCAATTTATCAATCAGGAAACCGGAGTAGCGCATAAAGAACAGACATTCAAATTTTCTTTACCATTTAAAATTCACAGAATATATAGTAGGGAACAGCGGCAAATTTTGCAAGAAAGAGTAAAACAGCAATTAGCAGACCATAGTAGTGTTGCAGAAGTGAGTCGTATAAACGGGGGTTCCTTAATCAATTACACGAGCTGGTCTTCCGGGGGTAATGACTGGGAAGGTAGAGACAAAGATTTTGACCCTAAGATTGCTTTCTTTGAAACAGATACCAGCTTTCGTCATATTATGGGACTGGAATTAGCAGAAGGACGCTGGTTTTTACCGGGTACATCGGATAAACGTAATAGTATTCTTAACGAAACAGCTATCACAGAATTGGGCATCCGCCAGCCTGCCGTAGGCCAGCGTTTTGTAGCCCGAGGAGATACAGGTATTATTATAGGTGTGGTAAAAGATTTTTATTATAAAAAAATGAACGAAAAAACCGGCCCTGTTGTGATTCTGAATAGCCCTGAACTTGCCGGCACGTATATAGTAAAGTCGGTTCCTGGAAGTGCTATGCAAGCCAAAGAAGCCGCAGAAAAAATATGGAAGAGTATATTGCCCAACGATCCATTTGATTACACTTTTTTAAATGATGAGTTTGAAGCACTCTATAGAGCAGAATCGAAAGTATTCCTGCTAGTGCAACTATTTTCATCGCTGGCTATTTTCATTTCCTGCCTGGGGTTATTTGGGTTAGCCGCCTTTACTGCGGAGCGCAGAAAAAAAGAAATAGGCGTACGCAAAGTATTAGGAGCTTCTGTTCCCAATATAGTTACCCTTATTTCTAAAGAGTTTATCGTACTCGTAGTATTAGCATTTATCATTGCCGCACCTATTGCCTGGTGGGCGATGAATAACTGGTTACAGGATTTTGCGTATCGAGTGACTATTGTTTGGTGGATTTTTATCCTTGCTATAGTATCCACCATCACTATTGCACTCCTTACATTGGCTTATCATGCGGTAAAAGCAGCCGTTGCCAACCCTGTTACTAGTTTGCGTTCGGAATAATTAGCATTACGAAACATAAATTCTTTCACAACAATCACTGTTCGAAAACGGACAGTGATTGTTCATATTTGCAACATCTTTACCTATAAATCTTTTTATCCTACTGATTTTAAATAATTTGCAGCTCTGGCACAGGTATTGAAAACTCTTTCCTAACTATTATACGACAAGAAAAATGATAGAATTAAAACATATTTATAAGTGGGTAAATAGTGGCAACAACCGTATCTTTTTGCTCAAGGACATTAATCTTTCCATACAGGAAGGCGAATTTATTTCCATCATGGGCCCTTCGGGTTCTGGAAAATCTACCTTACTCAATGTGATTGGCATGCTGGATGGCTTTGATGAAGGTGAGTACCTTTTTCTACACGAGCAGGTACACAAGCTCAAAGAAAAACAACGCTCTGCTTTATACAAGCAATATATCGGTTTTGTTTTTCAGGCTTACCATTTGATTGATGAATTAACCGTGTACGAAAACATTGAAACGCCTCTTCTCTACCAGGATATCAAAGCCAGTGAACGTAAAGCGATGGTAGCCGATATGCTGGATCGCTTCAATATTGTAGGCAAAAAAGATTTATTTCCTACGCAGCTTTCCGGAGGTCAACAGCAACTGGTAGGTATTGCCCGCGCCTTAATAGCCAGACCCAAATTGTTACTGGCCGATGAACCCACCGGCAATCTGAACTCCAAACAAGGTGAGGAAATAATGGAGATATTCCGGGAGTTGAACAATGATGGCGTTACCATTATACAGGTAACCCACTCAGAAAAAAATGCAGCCTACGGCAAACGTATTATTCATCTGCTGGATGGCATGGTAGATAAAAGCAAACAGTAGATCCCTCTTATTCACAATGAAGACTTTCATCTCTTATACAATGAAGAAATATAGTATAGCGCTACTGGTTAGTTGTGGAATTAGTTTCCTTTCTGCAGCACAAAGTTCCATGAGCCTGCAACAATGTGTAGAAACAGCTATTAACAATAATATTGATGTATTGCAACGGCATATCCGTATGGAATCGGACGAAGCCAATTGGAAACAGGCTCGCCTTACCCGCTTTCCTGATTTAAATGCTTCGGCAGGACATAGCTTCAATCAGGGACGTAGTATAGATCCATTTACCAACTCACCGGTAACACAATCCTTCAATTCGGCCAACTATGGTGTAAGCAGCAACGTACTATTGTTTAATGGTTTTGCAATCAACAATACAATCCAACAAAACAAATTAGCTTACGAAGCTTCCCGCATGGATTGGCAACAGGAAAAAGATAATCTTACCATCAATGTTATATTGGCTTACCTCCAAGTGCTAAGTAATACGGATCAATTGGTGCAAACACAGAATCAGGCAGCTTTATCATTGAAGCAGGTAGAACGATTGGAAATACTAAATAAAGAAGGTGCTATCAAACCTTCGGATTTATCTGATTTAAAAGGGCAATACGCTGGTGACCAGCTCTCCATTATTGCTGCAAACAATGCATTGGAAACATCAAAGATCAACCTTTGCCAACTGATGAATATTCCGTACGACAAATCATTGAATCTGGAAAAAATAGACATTGCTTCTTTTGCTTATCGTTACGAGACTACGCCGGAAACTATTTATGAAACAGCCATTAAAAATCTGGCGCTGATAAAAGCAGCCGACCTACGCATAGAAAGTGCAGCCAGAGCTGTAAAAGCAGCAAAAGGACAACTCTATCCTACACTTCGACTGGGTGGCTCCCTCTTTACCAGTTATTCCAGTGTAGCCATGCAAAGTGTTTTTCTTAATTCAACACAAGTCGCTTCTTCCGACTATGTACTTATAGGTGGCACGCCTTCTCCAGTGTACAAGCAACAAAGCAATTTTAATACAAGTAAAATTCAATACCGCGATCAGTTGAATAATAACCTGTACAATTCTTTTGGTGTTACATTAAACATACCCATCTTTAATTCATTCCAGCAACGCAATAGCATACGCCAGGCAGAATTAAACTGGAAGGGCTCACAAATAGCAGCTTCTACTACCCGCACCCAGTTAGATCAGGCCATTGATCAGGCTTATATCAATATGACTACGGCCTCTGGGCGGTACTCAACTTTACTGGAGCAGGAGAAAGCTTTTGACCAGTCATTCAAAGCGGCTACTGTCCGTTTTCAGGAAGGCGTAGGCACTCCTATTGATTATCTCACAGCTAAAAACAACCTTGACCGCACCGATATCAACCTCATTGTTGCCAAATACGATTATGTATTGCGGAGCAAAATCCTGGATTATTATCAAGGGAAACAATTGTGGTAGAAGGAGTTAAAACTTTATCAATACTTAACTGCCATACTGTCACAAGTCTTCGGTTTGCCGTATATTTGCCGCTTAAACCAGTAGTACACGTATGCTTGATTTGGTGACAGATAAGAAACAGGATGAAACCCGCCAGGGAGAATCCTATGCCCCTTTTTTAAATGATACTACGGCTTATCGCAAGCATTTTTATATCGAGAGCTATGGCTGTCAGATGAATTTTGCTGATAGCGAGATTGTGGCTTCGATTTTAAACAAAGAAGGCTTTGGAGCTACTCGCAATGTAGAAGAAGCAGATCTGATTTTTATTAATACCTGTTCCATTCGGGAAAAAGCAGAGCAAACTGTGCGCAAGCGACTTACTGAATTTAGAAAGCTGAAGCAGAAAAGACAGGGAATGTTGATTGGCGTATTGGGCTGTATGGCGGAACGTTTAAAGGCAAAATTTTTAGAAGAAGAAAAACTTGTAGATATTGTAGTAGGTCCGGATGCGTATCGCACGCTACCGGGATTAGTAGAGGAAGCTGAAGGTGGACAAAAAGGTATCAATGTATTACTTAGCCGGGAAGAAACTTATGCAGATATTGCACCGGTAAGATTGAATAGCAATGGCATCAATGCTTTTGTAAGCATCATGCGGGGTTGTAACAATATGTGTTCTTTCTGTGTGGTCCCTTTTACCAGAGGAAGAGAGAGAAGCCGGGATGCTGTAAGCATCGTTGCAGAATGTCGTGACTTGTTTGAGAAAGGCTATCGCGAAGTAATCCTGCTGGGACAAAATGTAGATAGCTATTATTACATGCCGGAAGGCAACGATCCTACCCAAAAGAAAGCAGCGATAACTTTTGCTCGTTTACTGGAGCAGGTAGCGCTCATCTCCCCTCTTTTACGCATTCGTTTCTCCACTTCGCATCCTAAGGATATTACAGATGAGGTATTGCACACCATGGTAAAGTATGAAAACATCTGTAACTACATACATTTACCCGTGCAAAGCGGCAGCACTCGTGTGTTGCAATTAATGAATAGAACTTATACCCGTGAATGGTATATGGCAAAAGTGGATCGCATTCGCGAAATTATTCCGGGCTGTGGCATTAGTGCTGATATTATCACTGGTTTTTGTACAGAAGAAGAACAGGATCACCAGGATACTTTATCCATTATGCAGTACGCAGGATACGATTACTCCTATATGTTCTTTTACTCCGAGCGTCCCGGTACGCTGGCGCAACGTCGCTATACCGATGATGTGCCTTTGGATGTAAAGAAAAGAAGACTGGCTGAAGTAGTGGAAATGCAAAATCAATTATCCTTAGCCAGTAATAAAAAAGACTTAGGTAATATATATAAGGTACTCATTGAAGGGGAAAGCAAAAAAAGTGATAGCCGGTGGATGGGACGCAGCTCACATAACAAGGTATTTGTTTTCCCTAAAGAAAACTATGGGTTGCAAAAAGGCGATTATGCTTATGTGATGGCAGAGGAATGCACACAAGGCACTTTAATGGGAACAATTGTAGACGAAAAAGAAGTGACTGTTTTTTTCTAAAGCAACTTTCATTTCCGTCAACAAAAAAAGGAAATCAACATGGACGTTCAATCAATAAAAAACCGTTTTGGCATCATCGGCAACTCACCGGAGTTGAACTACGCTTTGCAGGTAGCTGTGCAGGTAGCCAATACAGATCTTACGGTTTTAATCATGGGTGAAAGCGGTGTGGGTAAAGAAGCTTTTTCGCTTATCATACATGCTCTTTCCAACCGCAAGCATAATTCTTTTATCGCCGTCAACTGCGGTGCAATACCGGAAGGCACTATCGATTCGGAATTATTCGGACACGAAAAAGGATCTTTCACCGGTGCTGTAGATAGCCGTAAAGGTTATTTTGAAACCGTAAACGGAGGCACTATTTTCCTCGATGAAATCGGTGAAATGCCACTGGGAACACAAGCCCGACTTTTACGGGTGCTGGAAGCTGGGGAATATATTCGGGTAGGTTCTTCCAAAGTGCAAAAAACAGATGTAAGAGTCATCGCTGCAACGAATAAAGACTTGATGCAATTAGTACAACAGGGAAAGTTTAGAGAAGACCTATATTATCGCTTAAGTACAGTTCCTATTCGTGTACCTGCTTTGAAAGATCGCAAAGATGATATTCATTTATTATTTAGAAAATTTGCGGCCGACTTTGCTGATAAATATAAAACCGGATCAGTACAATTGAATGATGAGGCAAAAAACCTCTTAGTCAACTATCCCTGGCCGGGCAATGTGCGAGAGTTAAAAAATATTGCCGAGCAGATATCGGTACTATCTGAAGACAAATATATTACTGCCAACGAGCTGAATAAATTCCTGCAACCCTATTCCAACAATCGACTGCCTATACTGGCCGGTGGCGGGAGTAATTCGCAAGACTTCAGCAATGAAAGAGAGATATTATACAAGCTCTTTTTTGACATGAAAAAAGATGTTACAGAATTGAAGCGGCTGTTTTTTGAACTGCTGCAAAATCCTAATATCTCCGTCCAGGACGCCTCTTTTTTAAATGAAGTAAAAGGATTGAGCACCAACGAATCACTGCAACCGTATATAGGACAGCCCGTAGTAAAAAGTACGCAAGCTCCCTCCGTAGTACCATCACTAAGTAATGGAAGTACCGCAGCGATTCATAACGATATTCAGGATCATGAGGAAGTAGAAGAAAGCCTCAACATCATGGATAAGGAAAAAGAGCTTATCGTAAAAGCATTAAAAAAACATCGCAGCAAAAGAAAAGATGCTGCATTGGATTTGGGTATTAGCGAGCGTACACTTTACAGAAAGCTGAAAGAATATGACATTGATGAATAAATATAAAAAATCGATTCTTGCATTTTGCAGTATTACATTGTTATCTGTCATTTTTCTGGCAGGCAACACCGGCTGTGGTATTTACCGACTCAATGATGCCTCTGTACCGGATTCGATTAGAACAATAAAAGTCAACTTTATTCAAAATAAAGCTCCTTATGTCAACCCACAGTTGGCTCAGCAACTTACTGATAGGCTACGCCAAAAAATTGTAAGTCAAACCAGGCTCTCGCAAACCAATGATGACAATGCCGATTGGATCATAGATGCTACTATTACCGGCTATTCCACTTCTACATCCGGTATATCGCAGCAGCAGGTATCCAGCAACCGGTTAACAGTCACTATAGAAATGGTTATTACGAAACAAAAAGATGATAACAAAGTGGAAAAATTTCAGGTAAGCCGTCCTTTTGAATTTGATGCCCGCCTTTCCTTACAACAAGCAGAGGCAAGTCTTTCCACAGAAATGTTGCGCAATCTTACCGATGATATGTTCAACAAACTTTTCTCCAACTGGTAAGGTTCGTACTTATTGATGATAGAATAGACTATTTCTTTAACTTGCAACTATGGATGGGGCCGTTTCTTTAATAACGAAATTTGTTACGGGTAAAAGAGAATTGAGCGATTGCAGCCGGCAGGAACTGCTGGATATTATTTCGCAGCACCCTTATTATGCGCCAGCCCGTTTGTTGTTATTAAAAAAACTAAGAGACGAGGGTGTATCCATGGCGCAGGATGAGGTGGCTTTTGCACCGCTATTTTTCCCCGATGTTTGCTGGCTGGAACATGTATTGGCCAACCCTTCGCTGGAAATAACAAAAGAAACCCTGCCTGCCGTTGTACCGGCGGAGCCATTATCCGTACCGGTAGCCGATACGGTTTCGGAGGAAGAAGTAAGAGAAAAAAAACTCGAAGAAAATACAGCGCAGCCACTTGATACAGCAGCAGTTCAGGAAGATGATGTGGAAACAGAAGTAGATGATGCCCCTCCTATCAAGTTTCCTGAGTTTAAAATTGAGCCTATTGACCCCGCCAAAGCTACCCTGAGCTTTGAGCCTTATCATACTGTAGACTATTTTGCCTCTCAGGGCATAAAATTCAAGGAAGAAGTAAAACCTAAAAACCAGTTTGACCGGCAACTAAAGAGCTTTACAGAATGGCTTAAAGTTTTAAAAACCACACCCGCCACCGAAGTAGCCACTAATGCAGTAGAAGAGAAAAAAGTGGAAAATATGGCGGCACAATCCATCTCCGACAGGAGTGTAGAAACGGAAGCCATGGCAGAAGTATGGGAAAAACAAGGGAATACAACCAAAGCCATCGTTATTTACCAGAAATTAAGTTTGCAGAATCCCT
>CAZPPM010000121.1:0-9687 GCA_964588445.1 uncultured Citrobacter sp. | reverse complement strand
CGGCTTTTATGGTAATGGATCCTATTACGGGAGAAGTGCGTGCCTGGGTAGGTGGCGTTAATTTCAAGACCTATAAATTTGATCATGCCAACCTTAACACCAAAAGGCAGGTAGGCTCTACCATTAAGCCTTTGTTGTATATGGAAGCAATAGAAGAAGCCGGCTATACACCCGAAACAGAAGTCATCGATCAACAACAAAATTTTGGCAACAACCAATTAGTTCCTGCTACTTCTAAAACCTGTACCGGTAGAACAATGACCATGGCCTCTGCACTGGCGTACTCCCGCAACTGTGCAACTGCCTATATAATGAAAGAAGTAGGTGCTGCCCGCTTTGCTGATTTCCTTTACCGCCTAAGCATCCCTACCAAAGTGGAGCCCTATCCTTCTATAGCATTAGGCTCCTGCGATCTTTCTTTGTATGAAATGATGTGGGCCTATAGTGTATTTCCGGGTCGTGGGTTCACTTCTCAGCCCAACTATATTACACGCATTGAAGACAGAAACGGTAATGTGATCAAACGATTTGACTACTCCATAACGCGTAAGGAAGCCGTAAGTGAAGCAACGGCCTACACTATGGCTCGTATGATGCAGGGAACGGTGGATCAGGGTACTGCTGCCGGCTTACGTGGAAGATTAGGTGCTGCTGAAATGGGTGGCAAAACCGGTACGACCAACTCCAATGCGGATTTCTGGTTTATGGGTTTCACCCCTCAGCTATTGGGTGGTACTTGGGTAGGTTGTGATGATCGTTTTATCGCCTTCAACAGCCCCGCCTTTTACGGTGGCTCTGTAGCTCGTCCTATATGGGAAGCTTTTTTCAAAAAAGTGTATGCAGATAAAAAATTGGGCATTGAAAAAGATGCGAAGTTTTCTCAACCGGCTGACTATGGCTCGGAAATCAACAGCGCTGATTGGATACCTGCAGAAACAGATATTTTACCGGCGGGTGAAGGGGAAGATCAGGGGGTAGGTACCGCCGATGACTACAGCATGACCCATGAGTTTATAGGCCCTGAATCACAAAAAGTAATTGACGACGATACACCTAAAAAAGATACTGCAAAAAAAAACGACAATAAAGATAAACCGATAGGTGCTCCACAAGAAGACCCAAAAAAGAAAAAGAATTTGATACAAAAAATCTTTGGCAAAAAAGATAAAGAGAAAAAGAAAAACTAACTCTTCAGTATAAGCATATCAACAAAAGCTGTTCTTACCAAAGAGCAGCTTTTTAGTTTTATTACAGCCCCAAAAATGCTGAATTGTAGAAGGGCCATTATTTCAATCCCCTGAAATAATCAACCGCCAGTTCATAGCCCTTTAACCCTAGTCCGGTAATAGTGCCAGCTACTTTTGCCGAAACATGGGATAGCTTTCTAAAATCTTCTCTTGCATGTACATTGGATATATGCACTTCTACTACAGGTATCTTTATAGCAGCAATGGCATCACCAATAGCAACCGATGTGTGTGTGTAAGCCGCCGGATTCAATACAATACCATCTGCCTCTTTTGCATATTGCTGTAGAGCATTGACTAGTTCCCCTTCCACATTGCTTTGAAAATAAAAAAAAGTGATAGCCGGAAACTCAGCTTTTAATTTCTCTAAAAAACTGTCGAATGATTCCGTTCCGTAAACGGTAGTTTCCCGCTGTCCGAGCAAATTAAGATTGGGACCGTTGATAATGGCAATTTTCATCTACTTATCATTTATTTTCTGGTAATAGGAGTACCCAACTATTCTTTGTCAATGAGTGTAAATCTTCTTATACTACACTCTTTTTACACTAGTCAAGCTATTCTCTTTAAAAATAGGAAGGATAACTGAAAAGCAAACAGCTATTGATTAGCTCTTGCCCTTTTCCTTTCTAACCATATCCAGAAAATCATCAAAAAGATAGCGAGAATCATGTGGACCCGGCGTTGCTTCCGGGTGATATTGTACAGAGAAGGCCGGCTTGCCTTTTACTCTGATTCCTTCTATGGACTGATCGTTAAGATTTACGTGAGTAATCTCAATATGATCTGCCTTTTTTACTGCGGCTGCATCTATGCCAAATCCATGATTTTGTGTAGTAATCTCCGACCTTCCTGTTACCAGATTTTTTACCGGATGATTAAGCCCTCTATGTCCATGATGCATTTTGAAAGTAGGAATACCATTTGCCAGCGCCAGCAATTGGTGGCCCAAGCATATTCCAAATACAGGCTTGTTTTCTTTTAAAATTTGCTGAAGTGTTTCAACAGCATATTGCATGGGAGCCGGATCGCCAGGACCATTGGAAATAAAATATCCATCGGGCTGAAATGCATTTACCTCCTCCAGAGACGTTTTTGCAGGAAACACTTTGAGGTAAGCACCTCGCTCCGTCATACAGGTAAGAATATTCTTCTTTACGCCGTAATCCATCACAGCAATACGAATGTCTGCATTCGCATCGCCCATTTCATATACTTCTTTTGTACTTACGGTAGAGGCCAGCTCCAATCCATTCATATCCGGCACCTGTGCCAGTTTCTTTTTTAATTCTTCTACATCGGTAATCTCAGAAGAAATGATACAATTCATGGCTCCCTTGGTACGTACTTGTGCTACCAGTGCCCGCGTGTCTACTCCTTCTATTCCAACTACTTTATTTTCTTTAAGATATTCATCCAGCGATCCTTTTGCCTGACGGCGGGAATACATTTCCTCTAGGTTACGCCCTATCAATCCATTGATTTTTACACTACCCGATTCCACTTCATCTTCCTTCACGCCATAATTTCCTACATGCGCCGTATTCATAATCAGTATTTGCCCAAAGTAACTTGGATCGGTAAATACTTCCTGATAGCCGGTCATTCCTGTATTAAAACATATTTCACCGGTGGTAGTACCTATGGCTCCAAACGATTTTCCATGAGCTACTGTTCCATCGGCCAGGACTAAAACGGCGGGTATTTTTTTATCGGGCATTGTAAATCAATCTTGTGCGGTAAACAAATTGCGCAAAGGTAGTGATGTAAAAGTTTTTTTGCTTTAAAAATGTTCACAATTCCTGTGTATTATCCACAAAAAAACGGGGCTATTGGCCCCGTTGATTGCGCTTTGGTTGATTCGGCTTTTGCAGTTACAATTTGGTTATCGACCCTGAACCGCTTACAGAGCTGGTAACAACCGGACTACCCTTATACCTCACCGTACCGCTCCCAGCGATATTTATATCAAGCAGCTGCGCTGCGTGCAATTGAACCTTTCCTGAACCAGCTATCGAAACTTCTGCCGAAGCTGCATTCACATTTACCATATCCATTTCACCGCTACCCGTGATTTCTAAAAACTCACTGGCTACAGCACCCCCTCGCAAGGCAATTTTTCCCGAACCCTCAATTTTGGCTGCCAGCGAACCGGTGGTCAATTCATTAACCGTAATTTTTCCAGAGCCACTTATCAATAAGCGTAGTGAAAAAGGATCTATTACATCCGTCGTTTCTATTGTACCGGAGCCATGTATTTCCAACCTACTTACTTGTGGTGATGTGATATAAATGATAATCTCATCCCTTGAGCGAAGGTTGGTATTATGTTCCTTAAAGCGAATGACAAGATTACCATCATTTACCTCGGTCACCACTTCATCCAAAATATTTTGGTGAGATTGAAGTTGTACCTTATAGTCAGCCGCTGGTGTATATACAAGCTTGCCTGGTACTTTTAGCACTACTCCTTCAAAGTTTTCAACTAATCGATTTTGTGCTACCACTTCTCCTTTGCCTACAAGCCGTTTGCTGCAGGAGAAAACAACAATGCCTGTTAAAAATATAAGCAGCCAGTATGTATGTTTGTTTTTCATCGCTAATTATTTTAAAAAATAAGGTTATACTTAATCATCAATGCGGAGGAAGTTTCCATTTCTATCAAACTCTAATTTGATATTCGTAGACAACTTAATCTCATGCCCTGTATCGTCCCGCTCCCATTCTTTTATAAATGCTCCGGGATAATTAGTTGTTACATAGTTTACAATCAAAGCCGGTAGTATAGCATCTGGAATAGCTGTCGTTCCTTTAATCTCACGAATATCTCCTTGACGGCTAAAGCTTAGGCGGGAACCATTTTCCAGATATACATGAAAGTACGTTTTCAGGTCGTCTCTTTCTTTTACTACCTGCTTTATTTGAATGGCTGGATAATGTGTAGTAATATATCCCGTTGCATTGGCAGGGAGATCGTCACTTCCAACAACTTTTTCTTTATCACAAGCAATAAGCAATACTGAGGAAACGACTAACATTGCAAACACTTTTTTCATAGTCTACATTTTAAATTGTATTGATGCATTTATATGATGACAACGCACCTTCCAACTACCCCTATGAAAAAAGTATTATTTTTTAGAAAATCAGAAAAAGCTAATCCCTGCATTCCATCCTATCCATGATTGGGTTTTATCCAGCTTCAGGTCAAAAGTTTTATACCCGGCAGGTGGCATGGAAAACCTGTACCCACTTACTGCTGCTAGCTGATCCGAATAGTAAACAGTGAAAGAAGGCCCACCAAAAAGGGCAACTCGTTTACCTAAATGTATAGTGAGGTTTATCTGTAACTTATTCAGCAAATTCAGGTGATCCCATGTACCCAGATAAAGGTATTGTGATGTCAATTCCGGATTTACAGAGGCCCATTTACCCAAACTCATTTCCGTACCCAATCCATATCCAAATGTCCAAAGTTTTCCCTTGTCTCTATTGTGTATTTGCATCCCGGCTAATAAGATATTGTAAAATGACCGGCTACCCGTTTTAAACGCTACCGTGGCATCTACAATTTCATTGGTAGAAAAAGCCAGCTTATGATAACCTTTAAAGGCAATATTTACCAATCCTATACCCAACCCATCAATACTATCGGATACATTAATAAGACCAATCTGCACCCCTTTCATTCGTTTAGCATAGTTAAGTATACCCGCTACCTGCAATCCTTTCATTTCACGGTTGCTAAAATTTCCAATCCCTGCTATTTGTAATCCGTTATTTTTCTTGCGGGAATAGTTGGCCACTCCTGCTATTTGCAGGCCACTAACACTATCCGATGTATGATTGTACACGCCAGCTACTTGTGCTCCTATTACTTTTCCTTTTGCATAATTACTTACACCCGCAGCCTGTAAACCTGTAAAGCTTTTCAAAACATTATTATGCACTCCTGCTGCCTGTAGACCCAAAAAAGATCCGCCTACTACATTAAACACACCTGCTGCTTGTAAATATCTTGCATCTTTCCGGTTTAGGTTAAATACACCGCCTACTTCCATCCCCTTTACACCTCCGGTGTACCCTCCTATCAGATTAAAAGAAAAATTATTTATAATCTGAGGCCCCATTACTCCCTGTGTACTCACTCCCGGAATAACAGATAGTTGAATAGGTTTTTCTGTAAAAAACTTTTTAAGATTCAGGCTTTGCATTTTTTGTTTTGCCGAAAGCAGAAATTTTCCTGCTGCTGTTTTTTCCACTTCATCAGCCTCGCCTGTTTTTTCTTTTGCTATACCCATCGTATCCATAGGCTGAACGGCCCTCGCAGAAAATGTATCAACCTGTTCGTAAATATTAGGCGATGATGTATAGGTTTCTTTTATTTCCGGCACAATGGCGATGATGAGTTTCATGTCATATTTGGGTTCTACCAAAATAGTAGTATCCTCATACTCATCCCTGCTCACAGCCAATGAGGCCGTACGATGTTTACTCTTTAACCGTATATGAAAATTACCATTGATATCGGTAAGTGTAGCAACAAGATGCTGCTTTTCATAAATACTTGCATTGGGTACTCGCTCCCCAGTTTCGCTATTCACCACATAGCCCGATATATTGTACATCTTATCTTCTACCGGCTCCTTCTTAGTAATAGTGGTTACCTGTAAAGCTATTCTCCGCAAAATAATATAATTGCCACTTTGCTTGTACTCGTAATTACCGTTGAACAACTGATTGAGTATTTGCCGCACGGTAAGATCATTGGCAGAAAGACTTACAAGGCTATCTCTCTTTAAAATAGTACTGTTATAAGAAAAACTAAAGCCTCCTTTGTTGCCGACAATCGTAAGCACATCATCCAATCGCTGCTGCGTTACTTTTATAGACACCCGCTTATCTAATATGCTTTGAGCAAAAAGAGATGAAGTAAAAAAGATAAAGAATATTCCTAGGAAAGTAAATCGTCTCATTTTTTATAAGACTTAATAAATGCGAATAGTATCACCCTCCTGAGCGACCTGTACGCCCAGTGTTTGGCTAATAACTTTCAAAATAACATCCAGCGATTCTTCATCGAATGTAACGCTGAGTGGAAGCGCTTTTATCCCCTTACCTTCTATAGTAATGGTTACATTGTACGCTTCATTCAGCTTTTCTACCAGCTTCCAAAGGGGTGTATTATCACAAATGAATGTGCGACTGATATAATAGTTATATAGCTTATCACTCGAAACAACTTTCTTCTCGGCAACGGCACTATCGGTAACCAATAACAAGGCTCTTTCTCCGGCCTTTAGTTCAACGGTATTGTTATTCTTGGTTACCTGTACGATACCCGTTTCTACAATTACTTCCGTTTGCCCATTGTCACTTCTTACATTAAATGATGTACCAATGACTTTGATAGAAACATCATTTATTTCAATCACAAAAGGCTTCTCCTTACTAGGGGTTACTGCAAAAAAAGCCTCCCCTTTCAATGTCACTTTTCGCTCTTTACTTTTAAAGCGGGAAGGATACGTTAGTTGAGAATGTTTATTCAATGTTGCAATTGATCCATCGGGTAGGGTATCTACTTTCACCTCATCATGCGTAGTAAAAGCAAGCATATTGGCAGAAGCGCTATCGCTATTGACAATAAAATACGTAATAGTAGCTGCACCCATCATCAGCAATAGAGCCGCTGCAATATTTCTCCAGTTCCATTTACCCGCTTTGCGGGCATCTTCTTTTTTGGCATGACGAAGAAATCGTTGCCAGGCTTTATGCGTATCCGGTGTATTGGCTTGTACCAGCTCATCACTGCCTTCCCATATCCATTTAAAATGATTAAAATAATGACGATTGGAGGCATCTTCCTCTATCCATTCCTCCACAGCTCTTTGCTCAGGGGGAGTGGCTTCATCGGCGAAGTACTTTGCCAACAGCTCGTCTATTCTATCGTTTTCAAAATTTTCCAACAGTTTTATTTTAACTGATAAAAAGTATTATTAGTAAGGGTAAATAATCTGCCAATTTTGTTCTTAATATTTTTAACGCTTTGCCCATTTGATTTTCGACCGTCTTAATGGATAAGCCCAATACATTAGCTATCTCCTGGTACTTTAATCCCTCAAAACGACTTAGCTGAAAAATAGTGCGACATTGTTCCGGTAGTTCATTCATTGCCCGGTGTATTTTTCCTTTCAGCTCACCTGCTAAAACTTTTCCGGATGCGTTTTCAGCTTCTTTATCCGATTGCCGGGTAACATGCGCAGCATATGCCAGCCTTACCTTTTGGTGTTTTATATAGTTAAGGCTATCATTATAAACAGCTTTATATAAATAGGCTTTTAAGGAGGTTTCAATTTCTATTTGTCCTTTTCTCTCCCATAGCTTATAAAAAACATTCTGCACCACTTCCTCCGCTGCTATCATATCTTTTACTATGGAAAAGGCATAGCCATGCAATCCCTTGAACTGCGCTTTAAATAGCAGTTCAAAGCTGGCTTCCGTTACCGGAACCATTGTTTTTAATGTTGCAGTATTTCTTTCTTCCACCTTGAAGATCGTATACCCTGCCTCAGAGATTGCCGCTTCCAAGCATCTATTTTTAAAAAGACAATTGGTGGCTTATTTACCCCTATGCAGGAAGAAAATGAATATGATTTATACCCCTATTCCTATTTCAATTGCAAGATAACCGTTTCCTTGCTCTTTTTTAAATTTTTATAAATCAACTCATTACGCTTAATATTTATCATTTTATTGATATTTGTCAAGGTATTTTTTCACGCAAAGTCAGGTACATACCCTCTTTGCAAGAAAGGCCAGGACCACTATGTTTGCAGTAGAGAATAATTGATAAACCAAAATCCAATCCTTTAAAAAATTTAAAGCCATATCCAACGAAAAATCACTCTAACAAGAGCTTTTAAAATCCAGTATCAATTATTTGTTTTTATTTAAAACCGTCCAAAAAACAGAACCCGCTTAGGCGGGTTCTGTTTTTCTATTTACTTCCAGAAAACAGTTTGTTCACGACTAGAGTCATTCTTGCTTCCTCACCAAGCCTCTTATAAGGGACTCGACAGAGAATGCTGCCAAGAAAAAATGTAACTTCCATTGTGTCAGTAAAACCAAAATAAATGAGTCGAAGAGGCTAAAAAACGAATAATTAAAAAAGCTGTTTGCTTAAAAAATCAAAGTTTTATGAGAGGGGTAGTATGTATTTTATGGGCAGTCGGATTTTGTGGCATACACTGCCAGAATAATCCCGTTGAAAAGACAGACCCACAGGCAATACATACGGATACAGTCATTAGAGATATACCGGAGTGGTATAGTTCCAGTAGTTATGGCAAAAAGTGGGATAAGCAATTGAATTCGCAGTTAAGCCTAAGGTCTATTAAGAATGGCTTTGACAGCTTATCGATTCGTATATGGATAAATTGTGGCGATGAAGTTAGTAACCTTATTGTTATTGAACGTACAGAATCTTACTGGGAGGCTACTTTTTATTCTTATATAGCTCACTATGATGAAGAGCTAAATATTGAACTACGTGACCTTATTAAGGACCGTCGATCTCCCAAGTCGGGCTGGAATATTTTTTCTACTAGCTTATTTAAAACTGATATAACTAATTTACAAGACAGTATAAGTTTGGTTGAAGAGTATCTTCATCCAACAGATGCAGATGATGTGCTGGTGGAAGTGGGAAGAAAAAAGCAATTCCGGCTGTATCTATATCCTGAATTAGGGATGAACAGTCATATTGTGGAGGGGCCAGGTAAATTGCATAAAGCGTTAAAACTGATAGAAACAGAGTTCAATTATAAAAGACCTTGCCAGGATAGCAATAGATAGCCTGCCGTTTCGGTTCATAGCAATAAAATAGCAAGTTGTTAAGAATCTACTTTTGGAATTTGTTGGATTTTAATTATTCATAAAGATGATTAACATTCGTTATAATAAGAAAATTGCCTTTGGGTTGTTTTTATTTAGCTTATTGCTATTATTTTTCATTGTTTATCTTTTTATGTGGTCGCACAGTCCAAGCAAACTTACCTGGCAGTTTATGTCACTGGATTATTCTTCTATTTTTCTTAATCCAGATAGAGCATTTAACATCATGAGCCTTACTTTGCTGATACTACTTTTGAGTTGCATATATGTAAGTATAAGGCCGCTGATGTGGTATACGATCGCCATACTAATAATCTCTTATTTCTTACTGAATAAAGTTGACTTCTATCCTTTTTAACTCTGCTATTTTTTATAGACTCGACCCCTATCCTAAGTAACCGCATCAAACAAGTACAAGTCAGCCCTATTTTTCCACATCCTTCTTTCTTAACTCGCTGATTATCTTTCCCTATCCTTTACAACAACTATATCCGGCATGAAATTTTGAGTAGTATAACAAATCTACTTTTATGCTTGCCATTCAAAA
>CAZPPM010000120.1:0-10044 GCA_964588445.1 uncultured Citrobacter sp. | reverse complement strand
ATGATGGCGGATTGCTTCGCGAATCCGCCGTACGTGGTACGTGGTACGTGGTACATGGTACGTGGTACGTGGTACGTGTTCCGTACGGTGGAAACCAATCATATTTTCATACGATGGAACCCATTTCATGGTTCCGCCCTACGCGAGCTTACGCGGGTTACGCGGGCTGGCATCCATCCTCCTTTCCATTCACCATTCATGCATCACAATCATCTCCCGTCTCATCCAGAAAATCAGTTTCACGTAGTAAATAGGGACTCAGTAAAGCGTCAAACTCCTCGTCGGTCATCGCCCCTCCGCTTGCACGGTGCCACGCCCCCACATCCAGCAGCGTCCTTAGTGGTACCACGGGAAATGCACGCTTGAAGAAGGTTACAATCGCACCCTGGCTGATCGGTTCGGCACGGAGTTCGCCTAATAAGATCGCGAGCTCGTGGGGTGAGCACGTCCGATTGGCGTCTCTGAGTGCTCTAATAATCTCATCATCGTTCATGGTCCGAACTCCACTACAACTCGCGTTCCGCTATCTTCAACAATTCGTGCACTCGTAAAACCTGCTCGCCGGGCCATTTCCCCGGTGAAGGTTCTGAACGCGGCAACTTCGGGTGCTAGGCCCGACTGTACTGCTGCTCGGAAGGCATCGAAATTTGTCGAGAGTTCGCCACCTCCCAGCCACGTACCGCGAATACCTCGAACGTTGGGACCGAATGCCGCCAATGCCTCCCTGAACATTACTCCCCCCCTAGGCGTGGATGGCCCCGCCTTGATGTACAGGTCAAGAATGCCGTCTTGACCTAGCTCTGCGAGTACACCATCCGAGCCACTTACGTGAGCGGAAAAGGTTTCTCCAGCTCCTAGAGTCCTCCTTGCGGCTGGAGATGCTGACCCCGCAACCCTTGATGATGGGTCAGGCGGAGCTGGGGTGGTTGTCGCTCTTGGTGGTAACACTGAAGGTGGCGCTTCTGCTGGCAGCGCAGGCGGTGACGCAGTAGCGGGTGGCCGTGACGGTGATATCGATGGTTCAGATGGCGGTGGAACCAGAGTTGGCACCCCACGACCCGTAAAAAACCCGGCAATGCGACGAATTGTGCTTCGTATTACGGATGGAGCCAATGCAAAAGTGGTCATCCTGGCAGCGGTTCCACTGAGCGAATCTCCAAACATTCCCAAACCAAGACCAACGCTTTCGACCACGCCTGCTCCCCCATGGACTATTGCCGTACCGTAGTTACCCTGCTCCCACTGGTAAACGGATGTGGTAGCTCGAACGGTTGCGCGTTCGAGAAGTGCTTGCCCGGTAGCTAATGGGAGGCCACGACGCTCAAAGTCGCGATCTTGCGCTTCAACAAGCGCTGTTACCGACGCTTCGTCGAAGTTTGCGCGTTCCGCTGCTTCCCATGCCGCCAGCACCTCTGGAGACATCTCATCGACTGGAAGCGCCTGAGTTCCCCGAGGGTCAACCAGTCGAATTGGATTGCTTTGAACGAAAGCGTAGACGTTCGGCCCATCCTTGATCCCAGATGGATCACAACTCCCCCACCTTCCCAACCAAGGCAAGTAATACCGCGCTGTGTGATAACTCAACCCGCTCTCTTCATCCCGCTCCATGCCGGTATAGCGATACCGCTTGGCAACCGCCTTCACTTCCGACCCATACGCCTGATACGCCGTCGTCCCATACGGATGGTATTCCTCGTACGAAATAATCTGTGCTGCACCATTCAGCTCCAGTCCTACTGAACCCAGGTGATTGCTGTACTGATAGCGATCCAGCACGCCTTCTGGCAAGTCAGTTGTACCGGAACGCTGCACATTCTCCACGATCAACACGCGTTGATCGTCCACGAACAGATGATGCGTTTCGATTTCCTCCACCACATCGCGGTTTGCGTTGTATTTCCGGTAAAGTTCCATGCCGCCAAGATAAAAGCGCTCTTCCACGGTATTACCGCCAAGATGCTCGATGCGCTTGCGCGTGCGCTGCTTGTTGCTGTCGTACTGATAATAAGCCCAGCCGCCGCCGACCAGATTGAGCGCATGAATCATGTCGCGCGTATCCCAGCGCAGGAATCTGCCGGGGTCCACATTGGCGATGTTTAGCATGCTGCCGTGGATGTCATAACGATAATCGACCGTTTCCGCAGGGTTGTTGGTATGGGTGCGAGTCAAACGATTATTGTCGTCGGCATAGTCGTAGTGACGCGTCCAACTGCCCATCCCCGCGCTATGCTGCATCACCTTGATATTGCCTACCGGGTCATAGCTGTAGCGCTGGGTGTAGTTGCGCAACGCATTTGGAGCAGTCACTGCAAAAACCACCTCCGGACTGCGTGTCACAATATGACTGGGTGCGCCAACAGCCGCCCCATTTTCACGTCCGCTGGCTTCGATCAGCCGGTAGAGCGCGTCGTAGGTGTAGCGGCTGCGCGGTTCGACGATTTGATTCTGGAAGAACTCGGGTTGGTAGGCGTTATCGTGGATTTCCGTGATATTGCCGGAAGGATCGTAAGTGTAATACAGATTTTGCAGCACATTTAGGCTAGTATGATCGCCGGGCGGTGATGGCAAAGGAACATCGGCAGCAGGTTTGGCCGTCCGCAATTGCATCAGCCGGAAGGTTTTCTCGTCATAGTGGTAACGGGTGATCGTGCCGTTGCCACATTCGATCAGCATCCGCTGGCCTTTGGCGTCGTATTCGATATTGAGAACAGCGTCTTGAGTAGTACGTCCTTGCACGGTGAGGGTTTCGCTTTGCAACAACCCGCGTTCGTTATACTGCGGACGATACACCGCCGGTGGCCGATCTTGCCGATGCCAATTTTCCAATCGGGTCATGCGGTTGAGCGCGTCGTATTGCGTGCGCTGGATGAAGGTTTCACTCAGACCGCCAGGCGGTAAATCGGTAGACCAATCGACGATGGCGAGATGCGCGTCATTGACTAATTGTCGTTCCACTACGAGCAGGTTGCCTTTGAAGTCGAATAATTCATTCGTGATCAAGCCGCTGGGGTCGTAGTGCCGGTAAGCCTGCCCGCGCAGGTTGCGTGCCTTGGCTGCTTCTCCCAGGCTTTCACCATAGACCAGCCGTTCCGTTACCTGCCAGTCGTCTGCTGGGTCAATCTGCAAACGCTGTTCCAGGGGACGGCGCAGTGGGTCGTAGCGCGTGTGGTAGAGACGGCTCTCCCAATGCAACCCACCATCTGTGCCGGTACGCTCATTTTCATCCCACGCGTAATGCGGCTGGCCGGTGGCATCCATCAGCATCCAGCGCTCGCCGCCGTCCATGCTGTGCTGGAACAGCAGGTTGCCGGCAATGTCGTAGGCCGGGAAATATGCCGGCCCGGTACCGGATGCGTTGTGTTTGATGTATTCCATGACCCGGTTGTCGCGTGCGTCGCGTATCCACAGCGGTTTGCCTTCGGCATCAAGGTGGGTGTAGGTGGCGTATTTTTCATTACGCATGACGCCATCACCATTCCGATAGCGGTTATGGGCGACACTGATCACCTCCCGGCCCAGGCTATCCAGGAAAACCGTCGTGGGCGTATTGGCATGCTGCGCCGCTAGCCAGGCCGCCTGCTGTTGCGGTGTAGCCAATGACTGCCCCACCATATCGACAGGTATGGGGCGCGTGGGATCGAGCGGATTCTGCGCCGCATACCAGGCATTCCCATCTTCCCGCACAGTATCGTTGGCATCCCAGGTCGCCATGAACCAGGGGGTGAATTCCACCCGACTGTAGCTGCCGTCCGGCGCTTCGGTGCGGATGAGGCGGCCTGCCGCATCGTAATACAGGATGGGTGTGACACCAAATGCCTGTGAAGCTTCCTCATCATCCCAGCGGTGATGCGAACTGAAGTACGGTTCGTATTGCTTGACCGGCTTGCCTTTGTTGTTGAGGACGGTTTTGCCGTTCGCGATCCAGCGCGGCGTGACGCTTCCGTTCTCAGGTTCGGCCTGCACCTTTTTGACCAATACATTACCGCTGCCGTCGGAGTATTCGAAAGCCAGTTGTAGGGGACTAAATTCATTTTGCCCAAGCTGTGCTACGTGTTTCTCGCGCAATATGCCGCAAGCGCTGGCGGGGTTTGCTCCCCAGCGAATGATGATATTGCCTTCAGCATCCCTTTCCTCAGTTTCGCCAAAATAATACAGATGGCGCGCGGTGGCGTTACCGAGCAATGCACGCGCTTCGGTCTCGCTGTAATCGCCGGTGAAGAAACGGATCAGGGTTGCGGTATCCGGGTCGGGCGGCGCAGGATCCAGATTATCCCCTTCGTTTCTATCCGCTTTACCTTTGAGCGCCACGGCGGCGGGTAAGCCGAGGGTATCGAAGGCTACCTCGGTGCGATTGTCGTTGATATCGCGCATCCGGCTGGGCGCGAGTACGCGGTAGTCGAAGGCTTCGATGGCTGTTTCATTGTCCATCGGGTCACGGCTGGAACGGATGTAGAGATCGTAGTGGTCGTCGTATTCCAGCACGGTTTCGTTATCGAACGGATCGATGTAACGCTCGGGCAGGTAGAAGTGTTGTGCCGCGTGTTGCTCGCCTTCCAAGACAAACCTGGCGATGCCGGAGCGTATCCACCAGCGGCCGGGCTCATCTGCAAAATAATGGTAGCCACCCTCATGCAAAACACGATTGAACATGTCCTCACGGTTTTCACTGGGGGAGGCTTGCAGGTCGTTCAGCTTCTCGCCCAGGATCGTTTCCAGCAAGCCTTCTGTCAGCGCGAGTTTGTAGGTTTCATAGGGCAATGCCAGCGTATTGTATTTTCCCAACGGCAGGGCATCGCTCAGGTTGCGGTCGAAATACAGCATGCGCACATGTTCGACACAGCGTTTCCGTGGACTGCCTGATCCCGTGAGCTGGTGATAGGGAAGATCGGTAGCAGGGTCGGCAATCGGCGCTTGCCGGAGATTGGCCAGGGAATAATACAATTCGCCCGTTTCCGGTTCGAGACCGGTCAGTTCGTACGTCCTGACTTCATAAGGCAGCGGCAGGCGGTGATTGTCGAGATCGGGCGGATTATCGGGATCGTGCGGATCGTCGATATCCTCGGTGAAGCGGTTTTCGCTATAGACCAAATGGGGTTTGCCTTGCACCTCACGGATACGGTCGAGCATGTCAGCGGGCAACAGCACAGTGTCCGTATCCGTTTCGATATACCGCCCGATACGGGGATAGGCGACGGCGACGGATTCCAGCACATTGCCGTATGAATCGGTGCGCAGATTTAGGGTGTGCGCGATGCGCGGATCGGGCGCAATGGCCGAATCACGCAAATCGAGTTCGTAGTGATAGGTAATGGCTTCGCTCTCGGTGACCAGAAAGACCGCGTGGCGATTGTCTGCGCGCGGTTGCAGCCGTTGGATGTGGCAATTGTGATAAGCGGTGGAGAACAGCTTGACGCGCTGTTCTTCACTCCGTTCCAATGCATCGACATCCAGTTCAAAAATTTCCTGGCGCAACATCATGCCTTTGCAGGCACGCAACGCTTCGCGCCATTCGTCCACAGACAGATCCTGTGCGGCCAGATCGGGCTCGGGCAACGTATTTTCCGTAAAGTGGCTGGATTGGAAATATTCCTGCTGGAATTGCGACAGGATACGTTTCCGATCCAAAAATGCGCCAGTGTGAAACCAGGTGATGGTTTTGATGGGTGGCTGGTAAAGCTGGTGATCGTCGGTAATGTATGGACTGGCGGTATTGCCCGCGGTAAATTCACCGTAATACTCCGTATCCACCTGCTCGACCCGGCCAAAACCGCGGAACTCGCGTTCATGCCCGTCGAAATAGCCATGATGGTAGCTATAGCGGGTGATAAAGCACGTCTCGCGCCAGCTTTCTTCGACACTGACCTGCTCGACCACATGCACCGGGAACGGCAGTTTGGTGATCCAGGGCGTGCCTGCCGCCTTGTCGGCGAGGTAAAACTTGGTGGAAGCAGCGTATTGAATTTCGGTGGTTGCGCCGAGATTGTTGTTAACCTCGATCAGCAGGTGTGGTTTTTGTCTACCCATCAGATCGAGATAGCGCAGCGGGCATCTACTGTCACCCGGCAGGGGGGAAGACCACACCAGGCAGGCGGTGCCGTTACCGAGCAGGTCGGCGGTCATGACCGAGGTCAGATTGTCGATTTTGGGAAATGGATGCAGGTGCTGTGGCGCACTCCAGCGGTTGCCGCATTGATTGAAATAGAGCCGCACACCGTCGCGGTGCAGATAGAGGATGTCGTTGGTGCCGGAGCCGTCGATGTCAGCCAGGCGGATGCGCTGCTGACTGAACTGGTCGGGATGATCGAACCAGGGTGCATTGTCCATCGTGACCTTGGCGCCGAAACGGCCATAGCCGAGGTTGGGCCAGTAGCAGACTTCGCCATTGCGGATGCGTACCAGATCGGTCAGGCCATCACCACACATGTCGGCCAGGTAGATGGATTGCGTGCCATCGGCAAACACCAGCCGGGGGCCTTGTTCTTCATCCAACGGCTGGGTAACCTGGCGAGCGGGGGCGAAGCCTTCTTCCGCCAGGGAGGGATGCCAGGTGAAGACCTGGTGCTCGCTGATGAGTATATCGGCATGGCCGTCACCATCCAGGTCGATGAATTTCAGGTTGGGCTCGTCCCATGGAATGTTGGGCAGGGCTTTGAAATACCGGAAAGGTTCCCAATCTTCGTCGTGGGTACGTTCATAAAAACCCGGTGTGGGACCGCCGAATGCCACCAGATCGAGCTGGCCGTTGCCTGCCAGATCGAGCAGTTGCTGATTGCCGCCACTGAGCGCTGCCAGCGAGGGCTGGCGTGCTACTGGTTGCAACGGGCCGAACTTACCACCGCCAAGATTGGGTTTATAGAACCAGGCATTGGCCTGCTCGGTGAGTATGCCGGTTACCCCCTCGCCATCCAGATCGACCCATTGATAAGTACTTCCATCGAGTCCGATGGGCAGGTTTTCCAGGCTTGCGGCATCCACCTCATCGATCGTTTCCTTGATTCTGGCCTTGCTGTATTTGAATTGCAGCGGCGGCAGCGATTTTTTGAAGTAGGTGTATTTTCTGGCGCGATCATCCGGTACCCCGCTTTCACCTGGAACAGAGTCATCGAGCAGATAACCGGATTGTGAAACACTTTGTATGAACGAGGCAAAGCGGGTGCTGCCTTCGTGTTCCAATTCATTTAAAAGATTGGGAATTGCGCTGTCATCGTATTCAAAATCGGCATAATCGAATTCGGTAGAGCGCACGAGATAAGGATGTTCGCCCAATTCGGTGAAGTGGTGGAACATCAGTACGCGCTGACAGCGACGATAGGTGCGCACTTCAAATCCGGCACGGTAACTGGAGAACGGATCGGGACGTACCGGCCAGGATGGATTGAGTGGCTCTGCTGCCGCCTGTATCCTTGGGCGTTGTTCAAGGTTGGGGCGCGTATCGTCCAGCGGGACGCGCTGGTAATGATCTTCGCCATAATCGAAGACGACTTCGAACAGCCAGTGAGCTGCTTCAAGTTGGGCAGCAGACAGAAAGATGGGCCGGCGGCCATTGATAAGCAACGTACTCTGGTTGCCGTAGCGGATGCGCTTGATATAGCGATTAGCGGTACGTGACCGGTTGCGCTCATTGGCCTGCATCAGATCGACACCAGTATCATCCTCCTGACGGTATTCGTACAGGATGGCATTGCCTTTATCGTCGCGTGTTTCACAGATCAGCCAGCTGAAAATCCGCTGTGGATCAGAAGGATCGACGATGCGCGACTGGCTATTTCTGCCATAGAGCGTGAGGATATTGTCCTTGGAAATGGAGCGCCAGTGGACATCGCTAGGATCATTGACATTCGTCCAGCGCTCGATCCGAGCGAACAAGCCTTCGATGCGGGGGCGGTAGCGGCGGATATGGTAGGTTATGTCACCGATGTCACGAGTGTCATGCCAATGTGACTGGTCATCATTCAGCACCGGCACCAGATCTTCCGCACCGGACAGGATAAAGGTATCCGAATCATTCTGATGGGTATGGCCATCCAGATACTGGGGCAAACCTTTGTCGGTTTTGCGAGTGATGGACGGCAGCGACAAGCTCCAACCATAACCGAACGGCCCATTGCCTGAAGCTGAGTCATAGGAAAGGGATAACTCAGGCCCGAAGCCGTTGCGCCCCGGGCTGGTGGCAATCGGCACCGACATGGAACCCGTACCGGTTACCGGGTTGGCGGCGAATTTCTCGCCCATGCCACGGATCGCGCCCCCGCCTTTTGGAAGTTCTATTTTGGGTACGGATAGCGTGAAAGAGTCACTCTGCGATGCTTCGCTATCCTGACTTGCGGTTTTGCTGGGTTTGCCTTCCATCCGAGTCTCCTAAAAACATTCCGACATGTGTTTAATGGTAAGGCAAAGCGTGGTTTGATACGTTATTTTTAATCTCTGTATAAAGATTGTCCATAATCAATCTCCTGCGTAGAAAATAAACTGCACAGTCTGTGCAATTGCAATATTGTGAGCTACCCATCTATTAAGCTTAGGCATTCACAGAATACCTACATAAAAATACCATTTCTATTGACGTATTTTTAATTCAATTAATGGATCAATCTACTACTGAGCGCGACAAAAAACGGTACTGAGCGCTACTACGATTATTCAGGCAGCTTCCATTGAAAAAAGCTAATTGTTTTTACTGAGAATTTTTGCTTGGCAGTTTATTGGTCTGCAGAAAATTACAATCATTCAGTACAGAAAACGGAGGAAGAAAAATGTGCCGGGAAAAAATAACGCTGCTATGAATGGTCTGCAGATTGCCGGGATAGGTTTCGCGCTTCTGAAGGTGTCAAGCCGAATCGGTGCTTGAAGGCGCGATTGAACCAGGAAAGGTTATTGAAACCCATATCAAAAGCTAACGTGCTGATGCAGCGATCGATGTACAAGGGATTGTGCAGATGCCGGTAGGCTTGATCAAGGCGTAATCCGGTGACGTAATCAGCAAAGGTGGTTTCCTCGCTGTGAAACAAGGCCCGTATATACTGGGGTGATATGCCTTGGCGTAAGGCCACCTGGTTGATGGACAATTCACTATCGGTAATATGTTCCATGATATCGTGCTTCACTGCCTTGAGCCGCATTGCACGCAGGCTGCGTCTGCCAGCGGTTTCTGGTTCCTCACGTTTTACGCCAAGCAGCAGCGTAACCAGGTCGTGTATCTGTATGGAAGCCAGTGAAGCGAGATCGGGAGACAGGCCGTCCCCCATTTGTATCAGCATTCTTGTATAGCCGGCCAGCAAGTGCAATTCGGGTGTGGATGCACTGACAACTTTTTTTATCAAACATCCACCCGGATTGGCAACCCTGGGCGCAATCAATACAGTCGGTACATTGATGACAGCAATTGATATCGTATAGGCGCTATGTGCCTGATGGATTGAATCACCTGATACCAGTAGGGCATCTCCAAGTGGGCAATATACAGGATCGCTATTTTCCGGGTTGATAACTATTGCACCATTAAGTGGAACCAGCAGCGCTAAACCATCATTGTTTTCAGCGGTAATATGGGCACGGGTAAGTTGAGATAGATGTGGCGTTGCCGTAACGATATAAATTCTCAGATTGGGCAATAGTTGTTCGGCCATCTCTACAAAAGAGGGTTGGTCCAGATAAGGTTGAATATCCACGCTGGCAATGGCAGCGTAAATGTCTTGAAATGCGCATACACGTTCACTTTCAGGAAAATCCCGGGAGGAAAATTTCAACTGACTCATATCGAAACCTTATTAACTTCAATACGTGGGACCAAACATCTAGTGTCTATCAAAAAGATTCTTTTAAGAATAGTCAATTTGGCCTATATCATTTAGATATGGGATATGTCAGGCCCATACAGCAGGCGTAGCGGGGAGTGGGCAAGATCTCACTGAAGGGCGCATTGCGGCGTTAGAATTGAACTACTTGATCGAGATTTTGAACAGGTTCTGAGTGTTAATTGTTATAACCATCTTTTCTATCATGGAGGTATCTGCCATGAAGCATGCCGGGAATATCGAAAAAGCG
>CAZPPM010000119.1:0-10070 GCA_964588445.1 uncultured Citrobacter sp. | reverse complement strand
GTGTTATTCAATCATTATGCCGTGACAGGTAATTATGCAAAATTGTCAGTCTATTGCAAATCAGGCTGCCGCTACGTTGCACTTATTTTACAAAAGACTGTTGGGTAGTCAGTCTTTTAACGGCACCGCGGTTGATTGTTTCGGTTGACGATTCACTTATTTTCGTGGCATGGAATGGGTATGGATTGTTTTAGGAATCATCTTAGTCTTGGTGGGAATTGCCGGCAGTCTTCTGCCGTTGTTACCTGGTCCGCCTATTGCTTATGCCGGTGTATTGATTCAGCAGTTTCGCGATCCTACTCCTTTTACGACAAAATTTTTATGGATATGGGCAGGGATTGTTGTGATATCACTTGTACTCGATTATCTGATTCCCATTTGGGGTACCAAAAAATATGGCGGGTCAAAGTATGGAGTATGGGGCTGTACATTGGGTTTCCTGCTGGCTTTCTGGATGGGGCCTTGGGGAGTAGTACTGGGGCCTTTTATCGGTGCCTTTGCAGGTGAAATGATGGCCGGAAAAAATTCGCAACAATCGTTAAAAGCTGCCTGGGGTTCTTTTATCGGTTTTCTATTTGGTTCACTGCTTAAGATCGTTCTTTGCTTTTTGTTTCTTTATTTTATTATCCAAAGTATTTGAGTAAAACAATCAGGTCTTTTTTTATTCACTCTTTACCGTTTTTCCAATTACACCCGTATAGTTACGTAGAAAAATCAGACAGGCGATTCCTTTGCGTTCGCTGCCAGTTTCTGTATTTTAGCTTTTCATATTAGAAGCATCCTTTCCCTGTTTGTCTTTTGTATAGAAGCAATCACTATGAATAAAAACTGGCTTTTCTTTCCTATCCTTTTATGGCTATTTGTTTCCTGTTCTAAAAAAATTAACCCCGAGCGCCCCTATCTTGCGCCTACGACCTATTCACTCGACTCATTACCTTTTTCAGAAATTAATGTGCCCATACAAATAAACCTGCGACCTATTTATGCTATGGCAGAAAAGCAGGTGGATACCTTATTTACTTCGCCCAATTATCCGGTAGACTGGGTACAGGAAGCTTGCGACACGCGGTATAAATACTCCTTTAGAAGAAGTCCTTTGCAAATGAGTGTGGCAGGCACTTCTTTGCAGCTTGGCTTTACAGGCTATTATAAAATCACCGGGTCTACAAGAGTATGCATGGGTACTACCGCTATTTCACCCTGGACAGCCCCTTGCAGTTGTGGCATAGATGAACCGGAGCGAAGAGTAAGTGTTTCTTTTACTAATACCTTATCTCTCTATCCTGATTATAAAGTACGCCTTAATGTAAAGAGAAATGAGCCGGAAGCTTTGGATAAATGCGAAGTATGTTTTTGGGGACAGGATATTACGAAGCAGGTACTAAAGGGACTAACAACAGAACTGGATATCGCCAAAAAAGCATTGGAAACAAATTATGGTGTCATTGATCTAAAACCTCATTTACAAGAATTGTGGAATCAACTGGGTCAAGCCTATAATTTATATGATATAGGGTGGCTCAAAATAAACCCGGAAAAATTCCATATCAATAATCTTTATGCCCGAAATGATTCCTTGTATGCCTATCTGGGTCTCACGGCCCGCCCTGTACTAAGCCTGGAGCAGCCTGTAGCCACTACGCCTAAAAAAATACCTGATATCCTTAGTTCCGGAAGACGACAAGGCTTTTCGATTTTCCTCGATGCACTGCTTAATTATGATTCGTTGAGCCGCATTATGAACCGCTATCTGGTCAATGAAGAATTTGAATTCAATAAAGGACCAGTAAAAAAGAAATTTATTTTTAAGGATTGCCAATTGTATGGAACCGGCAGTGACAAACTTATTATTAAAGTAAATTTTGGCGGTACGGATAATGGCACTTTTTATCTTACCGGCAAGCCCGTTTATAACAAAGAACATCGCAAGCTGGAAATAAAGAATATTGATTTTGACATCCGCTCAAAAGATGCTTTATTAAAAGGTGCCGAGTGGCTTTTTAGTCGACGTATCGTTAATCAAATTCAGAAATACGCTGTATTTGATTTGGGTACTTATGCAGATAGTGCTCGCTCCGCTGTGAATGAACAATTGAATAGAACATGGGGCTTTGGCATCAAAAGCACCGGAAACATGGAGGACCTTTCGCTCATTAGCATCTATCCTGCCAGCCAATATCTTATCATTCGAAGCAACTGCAGTGGCTCGCTTTCCCTTAATGTAGATCAGCTCGATTTTAGCTTATAGTTATTCATCAGGAGGTGATGCCTTAAAGGAAAAATTCCTTTGCGCCAGGTAGCTGATAACCACCACTACCACCGTAGTGCCTATCTGTGCTACTACTGCATATATATGAAATTGCTCTACCAATATTTTCAGTAAAATATAATTGATAAACAGGTTGAACAAAAAAATCATAAAGTAACGGAAGAATTGCACACGCCCTTTCATTTTTGAATCGGTAAACACCACATACTTCGACATAAAAAATCCAACCGGTAGCGTAATACAAAAGGAAGCAAACAGTGCAGCTACGTGAGCTTTAAAGGCATAAAACCCAATATCCAAGTTTTGTTCCTTCAAAATATATTTATAACAAATGGCATAGGTTGTTAATCCCAGTAAAAGATTACCACCGCCTGCGGCTGCATAACGAAACGTCTGAATATTCATGATGCGCCGGAAAGGCGGGTAAAAAAAATCAATGACAGGCAAAATAAAATCCCGAAATGAATGAAGCTGTCTGCGCATACGAGTAGCAAAGTTAATTGAAACAAATCCCAAATTCCAATCGTAAATTTGTCCACAAAAAAGGAAGAATGGATATCGTAGGGATTATACGGCCGCACATCATTACAGCACTACATCATTTGTTTGAGTATACAACGCAGCCAACCGACCTCACTATTAATACAACAAAGCCGGAATTTGAAGGCGATTATACACTCGTCTTGTTTGGTTTTGTCAAAACATTAAAAAAATCGCCGGATGAGCTGGGCAATGCCATCGGTAAGTATTTAGTAGAAAAACATCCCACATTATTTACTGACTATAACATCATCAAAGGTTTTTTAAATTTCACTATATCTAATACCTATTGGGCTAATTTTCTGGATCAGCAACATGATCAGCCGCTTCCCGGTAGTATAGAAAAGAAGAGCGGCAATGTGATTGTAGAATATTCCTCGCCCAACACTAACAAACCCTTGCATCTAGGACACCTACGCAACAATTTTCTTGGATGGAGTACGGCGGAAATTATGAAGCAGGCCGGATACACTGTCTTCAAGGCACAAGTGCTAAACGACAGAGGTATTCATATTTGTAAATCCATGGTAGCCTGGCAAAAATTTGCCAAAAGTGCTACACCAGATAGTGAGGGGATCAAAGGCGATCATTTTGTAGGTGACTATTATGTACAGTTTGGTGTAGAACATAAAAAAGAAATGGAGCTGCTTATAGCCAACGGTATGTCCAAAGAGGAAGCCGAAAGAAATGCACCACTGATGCAGGCCGCCGTAAAAATGTTGCAAGATTGGGAAAAAGGCGATCCGGAAGTATATGCCCTCTGGGAAAAAATGAACGCCTGGGTTTATGAAGGCTTTAATCAAACCTACTCCAAAATCGGTAGTGACTTTGATAAGAATTATTTCGAAAGCCAGACCTATTTACTTGGAAAAGAATTTGTAAAAGAAGGGTTGAAAAAAGGCGTTTTCTTCAAAAAAGAAGATGGTAGCGTATGGATTGATCTTACCCCCGATGGATTGGATGAAAAAATTGTATTGCGAAAAGATGGTACATCGGTTTACATTACACAAGATCTTGGATTGGCTGAGAAAAAATTTGAAGACTTCCCTTACAATACCAGCATTTATGTGATAGCCGATGAGCAGAATTATCACATGAAAGTGCTAAAACTTATTTTGCAAAAATTAGGCAAGACGTATGCTGATGGTATTTATCACCTTAGCTATGGACTGGTAGAACTACCCACCGGCCGAATGAAAACAAGGGAAGGCACGGTAGTAGATGCAGACGATCTGATTGAAGAATTAAAAAAAGTAGCCCGCGACAAAACAGAAGAATCAGGCAAAGTGAAGGATTTTAATCCTGGCGAGCTAAACGAACTGTATGATATACTTGCTATCGGTGCTTTGAAGTTCTATCTACTTCGTGTAGATGCTAAAAAGAAAATGGTTTTTAATCCGGAAGAGAGTATAGACTTTCATGGTTTTACAGGTCCGTTTGTGCAATACACACATGCCCGTATTAAATCCATTTTACGGAAGGAGAAAGCTGCCAATACACCTATTACAGATAGTTCTTTATTACCCAAAGAAAGAGAGCTATTGATTTTGCTGGAACAATACGCTTCTGTAATAGAACAGTCTTTGCAGGAATACAATCCGTCTGTGATTGCCTTATATGCTTTCAATGTAGCCAAAACATATAACTCTTTTTACACGGAACACTCCGTTATGAATGCTGAAAGCCCGGAGAAAAAGCAGCTCCGCCTCAAATTGTGTTCGCTTACAGCGGCAACCATCGCTAATGCGATGCAGCTATTAGGTATTAAAGTTCCGGAAAGGATGTAAAGAAAAAGGGCAATCAGCTAAGATTGCCCTTTTAAGTTTTTAGAAACCTCTGCCGCCTGCACCGCGAGGCTGTGGCAATTCTTTTCTTGGCAATTTTTCGTCCCGCATCGCAGCATTGTAAACAAATGATGCAACAATCGTTGCTATTTGCTTCAAATCATCTGCAATAAGGTGATCGTAGGAGTCCATATTCGTATGGTGTGTACGAGTACTGTACTCAATTGGGTCTTGTATGAATTGGAAACCAGGTAATCCTACGCCATCAAATGACTGATGATCCGTACCACCTGTATTGGAAATGGTTACTGTAGTAGCCCCCAAATCATGAAAAGGTTTCAGCCATTCTGTAAAAATGTCTTTTACTTTTTCATTCCCCTGTAAATAAATACCTCTTATTTTACCTGTACCATTATCGATATTGAAATAAGAAGAGAACTTAGCATGATCTGGTTTCAATTTCATGTCAGCAGGATCTGCAAAATGATTTTTCACATAACCTCTTGACCCATGAAGACCTTGCTCCTCCGCTCCCCACAAAGCAATGCGGATAGTACGGCGAGGCTTTACGCCTAATGCTTTTAAAATCCTTACAGCTTCCATCATTACTGCAGAACCGGCTGCATTATCTGTAGCACCGGTAGCACTATGCCAGCTATCCAAATGGCCGCCTAGCATCACTAATTCTTCTTTCAAATTAGGATCCGTACCGGGTATTTCTGCTACAACATTATACCCTTTAGTATCTTTTTCATTCGATGTGGTTTTTACATCCACTTCCATTTTTACAGGAATTCCTGATTTGGTAAGCCGGCAAATGGTTAAGTAATCTTCTGCTGTAACCATAATATCGAGAAAGCTATCCGGAGTGCCTTTAGCATACGATCCACCGCCCTGTACAAACAAAGTACCATCATGCCCCCGCATACTATAACTAAGTATTGCTACAGCTCCTTCCTTCTCTGCTAATGCTTTTAATTGATTCAGTACATTACCCGCTCCTGCTCTTGCGGCCATTTGTGCTCTCATTTGGCGCAGTTGAGCCGTATCTGCTGGCTGCCGGGGAGCCACTGGTTGTGCGGATGCCATTTTTTCCAATTCCTCATCTGTGTATCTAACAGCATCGGGTTTGAAAGAATGTTTCAATGTATCATTGCGATAAAGAATAGCGATTCTCCCTTTTAATTTCCCTTTATATTTTTCAAGGCCAATAGAATCTGTTGCTTCAATTAATAAAACCTCTGCATTTTTCAATCCTCCGCTTCCCTTTGTCCATGTTTTAGGATAAGCAATCATAGGCTTATAGTAAGGGGCCGATAAAGCGACATAGCTTTTTTGCAATTCCCAGCTTTTACCAAATTCACCCCAGGGTTCCAATGCTGCATTTACCAATCCCCATTTTGCCAACTCATTTTTAGACCAGTTGGCGGCCTTAGTATAACCTGGAGAGCCCGCCAGTCTGGGACCGTTTACATCCGTAAGATAAAAAGCGATATCCATCACTTTGGAATTATTCAACCCCTCATTCCGAATCTTTTTCACCATCTCCAAGTCCACCTTTTCCTGCGCGGAAACAGTGCCGATACATAGTGCTAGTAAAATAACAAAGGAAAATTTTCTCATAATCAGACTTTTAAAAAATGATTGTTGTATTGCTGCAAGGATACTAATTTTTCACTTGCCTGAAAGTAGACGTTGCTACGCAAAAAAACTTTTGGCAAAGGCCGTATTTTAATCCCCAGGATATTAAGATGGCTTATTCGCTGGCAGTGTATCTTTTATCCTGAAGTCTATCTCTTCCCGTGAAGACCCGCAATCCAGCATCTCTGCTTTGTACACCGGATGGTGAAGACCCAAATAAGGATTGCGTACGGTATCCGTCCTGCTTATCCAAAAACCGGAAGCCTCCTCTCCAAAAGCCATCGGACACTCCATCCAGTACAATTTTTCCTGATCGTATTTAACAATAATAAAAAGAAGGCGCAGGTTTTCAGACACGGCATTGAAAGCGGTACGCCTTGCCGGCCATTCTTCATTGGAGAGCATAAGTGCAATATTTTCTTTGGCAATAGTAAGTGGGTCTAGAGCTGTTTCATAAATACCGGTAGAATCCTTTTGTAATTCTTCAATTTTTAAACTATCCAGTGCCGCTTTCAATGCTGTTGCGCTTTCTTTTGTAGTGGCTTTATCCCAATTCACCATGCTTTCAGATAAATGATAATAAGCATACAGAGCGGATTGCAACGAGCGGTTAAAGGTATCACTATGCTTGCTCACGGTGAGAGGTACAGGCTCAGGACCTTTAGACCTTTTCTTTCCGCCTTTGAAATAAGTAAACCAGATATAACCAGCCAACGCCAACAGCAAAATACCCAGTATAGCCAAGACTTTCTTCATGTATCTCCGTTTTTACAAAAATAGTTAAAGTTCAACCAGTCAGGGAATATACTATTTTTGCAGTTTTGTAAAAACAATAAGTGGTTACACAACCATTTTGATGAACCATTAATGATAGATTATGCTGGCAGGACTGCAGAATGTTACATTTGAATTTGGCGCAAGAGTAATTTTAGAAGATGCTACCTGGCATATACAGCCTGGGGAACGCATCGGACTGATTGGTTATAACGGTACAGGGAAATCAACCCTGCTGAAGTTATTAACAGGACAATATGTTCCTTCTAAAGGAACGGTGGAGAGAAGCCGTACGGCATCTATAGGCTATTTACACCAGGACTTATTAAGTTTTGATACCGAAGAATCCATCCTGGGTGTAGCGATGGGAGCTTTTGAGAGAGTATTGCAACTGGAAAAAGAGATTGAAGAAATAGGGAAAGAGCTGGAGAAAACCGGCGACGAAAAAACATTGCTGGAATATACTGACAGGCTCCATGAATTGGAAACACTTGGCGGCTATGATATTCACCATAAAACAGAAGAGGTTTTACAAGGACTTGGGTTTTCCAATGCAGACCTGCAACGTCCCTATAAACAATTCAGTGGTGGATGGCGTATGCGGGTATTACTGGCAAAAATGATCTTGCAGCAACCGGATCTTTTATTAATGGACGAACCGACTAACCACTTAGATCTTCCTTCTATAGAATGGCTGGAAAAATACCTGCTCCATTACCAGGGTTCTGTGGTGATAGTCAGCCACGATAAATATTTTCTCAACCGTATGGTGACGAAAATTGTAGAGCTATATCAACAGGAACTGCATATTTACAATGGCAATTATGAATATTATGAAAAGGAAAAAGCCATCCGCGTTGAAATGCAGCAAAAAGCCTACGAAAACCAACAGGATTATATTCGGCAAAACGAAAGACTGGTAGAACGCTTCAGAGCCAAAGCCAGTAAAGCGGCTATGGCGCAAAGCATTATGAAAAAGCTGGATAAGCTGGAGCGCATTGAAGAAGCCGAAATAGAACGACCCAATATCCGCATCAACTTCCGGATGGATAAAACACCGGGCAAAGTGTTAGTAGAATTAAAAGGGGTTGGTAAATCCTATGGGGAAAATACAATTGTTGAAGACGCTTCCATCGAAATAGAGCGTGATGATAAAATAGCCTTGATAGGTGCTAATGGAAAAGGAAAGTCTACCCTGCTACGCATTATTGCGGGTGTGGAAGGCTTTGACAATGGCGAGAGAAAATGGGGGCATAATGTAGAAGAAAGTTTTTATGCGCAACATCAGTTAGAAGCTCTGAATGTCAATAATACCATTATTGACGAAATGAAGGAATGCGGCAGCCAGATGACAGAATTGGAGCTAAGAGGCCTGCTGGGCTGCTTTTTATTTAGTGGTGACGATGCAGATAAAAAGATAAAAGTACTGAGTGGGGGTGAAAAAGCCAGAGTAGCGCTGGCGAAAACCATCGTAAGCAAAGCTAATTTCTTAATGTTGGACGAACCTACCAACCACTTAGACATGCACAGTTGTGACTTATTGATTGAAGCCTTAAATAAATATGAAGGCAGCTTAATCCTTGTGAGTCACGACAGGCATTTTGTTTCAAAAACAGCCAATAAGATCTGGGAAATTGTAGACCACCAGGTAAAGGAATTCAAGGGTGGGTATGATGAATGGGTAGCCTGGAAAGAACGCATGGCCCGACAGGAGGCCGATGCCCGCAAAGCGGAATCGAAAATAGCCAAAGCTGAAACAAAGAAAGAAGCCGCAGCACCTGTTATCACGGTTAAACAGGAAGCTCCAAAGGCAACTCCTAGCAGCCCGGTTAATAAAGAAGCTAAAAAAGAACTTCAAAAACAGCAGCGAGTTTTCCAGCAATTGGAGGAGAAAATTGGCAAGATGACTGCCGAGCAAAAAACGTTGGAAGCCCATCTTACCCTACCAGATACCTATACAGATAAAGAAAAATTTCTGGAAACGGAAACAGCTTACAAAAAGATAACAAGCGAACTTTCCACATTAAATAAACAATACGAGGAACTTTTTGAAAAAATCATGAAGCTCGAAAACCAATAGATATTATACTTCGTCTTCCTGTGGCTCGCAAGCAGTTGATTTATTTTCTGCGGTGAGTGAAAAGACCTAAGTTCGTATAGCAAAATCTATCATTAAACAAAAACACAATTATGAAAAGAGTACTCTTGATACTTGCTGTAGTATCACTCTCTTTGGCATTTCCTGCCTGCAAGGGAAAAGTAAAAGATACAGATGTAAAAGCCGCTATTGAAACAGCCATTACGGCCAACCCTGACCTCGCCGGCTTATATGTAGATGTAAAAGATGGTATTGCTACTATCACAGGAGAAGCTAAAAATGATGCCGCCAAAGCATCCATTGAAACCATTGCTGCGGGTATTAAAGGTGTAAAATCTGTAGTCAATAACGCTTCTGTATATGTGCCCCCAGTAGTAGCACCTGTTACCGCTACTGAAGCAGATGCATTATCACAAGCTGTTAATGATGCTATCAAAGATTTTCCTTCTGTAAAAGCTACTGTAACCGATCAGGTTGTAAAGCTTACCGGAGAAATATCAAAAGCCAATTTGCAAAAGTTAATGATGGGCTTAAATGCATTGAAAGCAGTAGGCTTGAAATCAATTGACTCTAAAGAATTAATTAAAAAATAATCTATGGCACTGCAAGACAAATACAAAGCATTAATCGACGCCGCTACTACTTCTGTTCAAAACTTACAGGTAAGAGAGCAGGAAGGTGTTTTATACATTGACGGTGAAGCGCACGGTACAACCAAGCAACAGTTATGGGATTTGTATGAGCAAATAGACCCCGACTATAGCTCGGGCGATCTGATGCTCAATATATCCAGCACTTCCGGTATCGAACCCGGCGCTCAACTCCGTGTAACAACAGCCAGCAGCAACCTTAACATTCGCAAAGGCCCCGGCACCGATCAACCCATTGTAGGCAAAGCCGCTCGCAATGAAATTGTAACATTGGTACATAAAGAAAATGATCAGTGGTGGATTATAAAAACAAA
>CAZPPM010000118.1:0-10150 GCA_964588445.1 uncultured Citrobacter sp. | reverse complement strand
TTTTAACAGTAAAACCGGTTGCTGCGTTGCAAATATATAATTATACTATGCCTTCGATTTTATAAAGATTTGTTTTTTGCAGCTATTTTTAGAATAGTAGATACATTGCCTTAGAGCAGAGCGCTTACAACTGTTGGTTGCCTGACTTTTGCAGTAAAGCTGTTGCTACAACTCTTTCGCAAGTATGTTTGCAAAAGAATAGAATTACGAACATAACAGCTGCGGAGCAAACAAGTTCAAAAAAATAATTTATAAGGGAAAATCCTTGTGTTCTTTTACCCGCAGGGCTTGATTAAGGTGGCGGTACTGGTGCTGGATAATAAGCTGCAAAGCATGCCGAAGGCTATAAGTTACAAAGGATGAAGCAGGCGAACTAATGCGAACCTTATCAACGTCAAGCTTATGGAACATAGCCACATATTCCAAAAAAGTATCCAGGTGTTTATGATAGCGTTCTAGTAGCACACCATCTATATTCCCGCTTTCCGGTTTGAAAACGTCCGGTGCTCTGTATTTTTTTCTGGGTTTCTCTTGTATCTGACTTACGAGCATACGCCCAAAAAAACCACTCAGCGGACTGAACCTTTCCCATCCATTCATTTTATATTTTTTCTCTGCAATTAATCGCAAGTCAGAAAAATACAAACTATCGGAAACAATCAGGTGATCAAGACACTGACCAATGCCCCACTGTTCCGTAGAAGGCTTCCAGTTCAATTGGTCATAAGAAAGATGACCAAATTCAGTGCGTACAAGTTCATGCGCTTTTTCTGCCCTTTTGATTGTTTCTTCAATAAATAGGGAATCCTTCATCTGCTATTTTTACAAGTAACAAAGATAAAAGTCATCGATAGAACGAGGGCTAAATGCTACTTTGTTTTTGACAATGAATTTACCCTGCCCAGCCTTCTCTGTCAAGGCTACGGTATTGAATGGCTTCAGCAAGATGTTCTGGTTTGATGGAATCGCTTGCTTCTAAATCAGCAATCGTTCGGGAAACTTTTAAAATGCGATCGTAGGCACGGGCTGAAAGGTTTAGTTTTTCCATCGCAATCTTCAACAGGTTTTGCCCTACCTGATTGATGCTACATATTTCTTTGAGTTGTTTACTACTCATTTGTGCATTGGCATAAATGCCGTTTGTGTTTTTATACCGTTCCGTTTGTATTTCTCTGGCTCGTATCACACGGTCTCTTATAGCACTGGAGTTTTCTTGTTGTTTAATAGCAGAGAGTTCGGTAAAAGCTACGGGCGTTACTTCCACATGCAAGTCTATCCTGTCGAGCAAAGGGCCGGATATTTTGTTTAAATATTTTTGAACAGCACCCGGCGGGCAGGTGCATTCTTTGTCAGGATGATTATAAAATCCGCAGGGACAGGGGTTCATTGAAGCAATCAGCATAAAGCTGGCAGGAAAATCGAGAGCCACTTTGGCTCTGGATATGGTTACTCTCCTTTCTTCCATAGGTTGCCGCATTACTTCCAGCACTGTTCTTTTAAATTCCGGCAGCTCATCCAAGAATAAAACGCCGTTGTGGGCCAGCGAAATTTCTCCGGGTTGTGGTATACCGCCACCCCCAATAAGTCCGGCATCGGATATAGTATGATGCGGGCTGCGAAAAGGTCGCCGGGAGATAAGGGTGGCATTCTCCGGCAGCTTGCCTGCTACCGAATGAATTTTTGTTGTTTCCAGTGCTTCCTGCAAGGATAAGGGAGGTAAGATAGTAGGCAACCGTTTTGCCAGCATTGTTTTTCCCGCACCGGGTGGCCCAATAAGTATGGCATTGTGTCCACCGGCAGCAGCTATCTCCAGTGCTCGTTTTATATTTTCCTGCCCTTTTACATCGGCAAAATCAATTTCAAAATCGTATTGCGAATAAAAAAATTCGTCTCTTGTGTTTACTATTTCTGGTGAAAGCCCTTTTTCGTTTTCTTCAAAAAACTGAATCACCTCTTTGATATGCTTCACGCCAAAGACCTGTAGGTTATTAACCATGCCGGCTTCTTTTGCATTCGCTTTCGGTACAATTAATCCGGTAAAGCCTTCTTTTCGGGCTTGTATGGCTATAGGTAAAGCGCCTTTGATGGGTCTTATTTCTCCATCAAGACTCAGCTCGCCCATAATTACATATTTACTGAGGGCTTCTGCATTTTGTATTTGTTCGGAAGCGCCCAAGATGGCCAGGGCAATAGGCAGGTCAAAAGCAGTACCGCTTTTTTTGATATCAGCAGGGGCCAGATTCACCACTACTTTGGTTCGGGGTAATTGGTAGCCGTTGGTTTTATACGTGCTTTCTATTCGATGAATGCTTTCTTTGACAGCATTGTCAGGAAGTCCCACAATGGCGGGATCTTTACCGGAAGAAGGTAGCCAGTTTACTTCAATGGTGATGGAAATTGCTTCTACGCCATATACGGCGCTGCCATAGGTTTTTACGAGCATGCCCTAAGGTAAAACAATAAACACAAAGTGAAAGCTAACTGTACGAGCTCCTACTTTTTGAAGTAATAAATCTCTTTTGGAACGGAGCGTAAGGTAAGTGTAAAGGAGGTCTCCGTAGCATCCGAAACATCGCCCACCATTAAGATTTTTTTTCCTGTTTCGGGATTGGTAGCGTTCATAGTTACTATCCCATTATTCCATTTCCAGTCTCCTGATGTATATACACCTTGTTGTTTAAACTCCCAGTACATGGCTCCGTCTGCAGCCAGATCGATGTGGCCTGTATTTCCTTTTGTCATTTTCCACTTACCGGTAATCCATTTTTTTGTTATGGCAAAGGTGGGTTCATCATCTTTTGTTTCTTTTTCTTCAGGCTTGTATTCGGTGCCGCCACGAGGATCAGCAGGGGCCGGTCGCTCATTCACTGTAAACTTTGGGGGATCATTTCTTCCCTCTGCCCGTTCCTTGATATAATCTGTATAGACCTGTAGGTCGTTCATGTCAAACTTGTGATTGTACCTTTCGGAAAGAATCTTGGCAATATCTTCTGCTTCTGTAGCGGCTCTTTTTTCTACACCTGCTACCAGTCCCGAAAACCGATTGCTGGCATCTACCCATTTTTGTTGTTTTTCCTCGAAGCTTGCATTTGTTTGGGCAATGCTTTCCAGTTCGTCAAAAAGGGTTGCTACTTTTTTCTCCTGATCAATCATGTTCTCCCGGGTACGGTTGAGCATATTGATAAAATCTTTATCAACGTCAATCGTTCTTAATAATTCATCCAGGTCTTTAATCGTTTTTTTGGATTCTCTTACCAGTTCATTTTTAAATTCAGGTATTAAATAGACAATGGGTTTAAAACTTTTTTGCTGCATGACTTCTACGCTTGCCTCATCTATTTTTTGAGAATACTCGGTAGTAATAGAACTCATGTTTCTGTAAGCAATATTTTGCGAAGTCACAAATGACTTCCAGGAGCTAATCGTGGATTCTTTTATAATGGCTGCCTTTTGCGTTTCGCTATTACTGCTGCTGCCTTTTCTATTGAAACCAAGAAAATAGATAGCGGTAGCCCCCAGTACGGTGGTTATAACGGGAATGATAATCTTATTCAGAACCGTAGAGGCGGTGCTGTTTTCTGACATAACAGATAGGTTTTGTTGCAAAATAATGATTTTTGAGATCGATAGGACATACTCAAAATTGATTATTTAACGATTTACTCACCCATAGCAAACAAGAGCTTCACACCAGGATCCGGGATAATGGCTCGAGGGGCACCATTGGAAGGTATAGAAAATGTTTGTCGCTGCTGTGCAAGGGTAATTGTAGTGCTGCGAATCTTACCGTTTCCTTCTTCAATGTTAATTTCCAGGGGGAAGTGAAAAGGTGTTGGTTGTAATTGTGTTATCGTCAGGTCTACAGTTTTGGAAGCTGCATTGTAGATGGGTTCAAGTTGTAAAACAGGTATCCCCGGGGTGTGTAACCATTGTTTGAAAAATCGGGAAAGATCTTTACCGGCCGTTTGTTGGAAAACTTGTTGCAGGTCCTGGCTATCCGCATTTTTACCAGCATAGGTTTTATAATAAGCCCGGATAGCTCTTTTGAAAACAGCATCACCTAATTCTTGCCGGAGCATATGTAATATCCAGCCGCCTTTTTGGTAGCTATTGGGATTAAGCAGTTGCATATAATCTTTTGTAGTATCTACAACGGGGCGATTATTTGTTTTTACAAAGGCGGCTATTTGTTCACGGTCTTCTATCAGCATTTTAGTTGCGGTATCACTTCCATGCTTAGCTTCCATGTAAAGAATCGTCATGTAAGTAGCAAAGCCTTCACTCAGCCATAGATGGGCAAAACTTTTTTCCGTAGCCATATTGCCAAACCATTGGTGTGCTATTTCATGTGCAATAAGCGCTTCTACTTTGCGATCGCCGGTGATACTGTTTTCATGGTAAAAAATCGTATTGGCATTTTCTAATCCGCCAAAAGTTGTTTTGGATTGTACATTAGCTAGTTTAGTATATCCATAAGGTCCGATATAGTCTATGAAAAAAGGTAGTATATCCAGCGACAGGGAATAGTCATAAAATCCTTTTTCTCTTTCTTCAGGATACACCCAGTTATATACTGGCAAGCAATTATTGATAGTGCCTGCAAGGCTTACGGCAAAATCAGCTACGCCTATCACCATTACTTTTGTTGCGATAGGTATATCTTCTTTCCAGTGTGTTTTCTTTTTGTTTTGGGGTAGGTTGGTTTCTTCTATCTGAATGCCATTGGCTACTACCTGATAATGTTGTGGAGCGGTAACGATAAATTCTACTGATGCTTTATCAGCCGGGTCGTCTATACAAGGTATCCAGTTGCGTCCCCGGTTGGGCCAGTTATCGGCAAAGAAAGTGCGGCGGCCATATTTGTTTTTGGAGATTATGAGTCCGTCATTAGGAATGCCTCTGTATTCAATTATAAAAGTAGTGCTATCCCCCACTTTTGCTTCTTGTGGCAATTGTAAGGTGAGTAGCTCGGAGGTTGTTGTTACAGGGAGAGTGGCTTTAGGATTGGCTGAGAGATAAGCGGCCGCTTTCATGATCGCTTTTCCATTTTTTGCTTGTATAAAATCAAAGCTAAGTTTGTTCGTGGGCTGTATAAATTTTACAGTAATCGCTGCTTTACCATAGATACTATCATTTTTATCATTCAGTTCTATCTCGTACCGATAATGCAGTACATCAATATTTCTTTGCGTAAAAGCCGATGTAGAAAATAAAATGATGCTGGTGAGTAAGATGAGTTGTTGGCGCATGCCACAATTTACTAAAACAATCAGTTAAAGTGTGACAACCGGAATGAGTTATAGTTTTTCCAACATATCGACTACCTTTTCTCTTTTTAAAATAACATAGCCCAGCCGGTCATTACTGATGCCTTCTTTTAACTGATAGCTGAAGGAAAGCTGATCTTCCGTAACGGTGGTTTCAAAATAGCGGAAGGAGATATTGGGTAGCGTTTTTAATTCTTCACCTATTTCATATAAGTGTGTAGAAAGTATAAACAACGAGTTTTTGATTTTTATAAAACCTTTGATAACGGCGAGTGAGCATTTCATGGCATCCTGCACATTGGTACCTTTGAATAGTTCATCAATAAGTACCAGCCATTTTTTACCATTGTTGATGGTTTGAATCGTGTGCTTGATGCGTTGTACTTCATTGAAGAAGAAACTTTCACCTTTAGCAATGTTGTCCATAACATTGATATTGCTGAGCAATCCATCGAATAAGGTAAGCCGCATGCGAGCAGCAGGTACACCCATACCAATATGCGCTAGGAAAACGGCGGCACCTACTGATTTTATCAGCGTACTTTTGCCTGCCATATTAGCACCGGTTAAAAAAAGAAAGTTTTGTTCAGGACTCATTCGTAAATCATACGGCACCGGAGTAGGAATTAGAATATGGTATAGCTTCTCTGCTTCTACAAGAGGCGTATTCTGTTGAATGAATTCGGGAAAAGAGAGATCGTATGTTTTTACAGCAACAGCCATCGAGTACCACGCATCCAGGCGACTGAAAATATCTATCAGCTCGAGAGTATGCATCTTTAATTTACCTCTAAAATGATAAGCGTAGTAAAGATTCTGTGCAGCGCTAAAACTTTCTTTCTTTTCTGTACCGGTTATTTTTTCAATGGCAGGCTCTCGTAGTAATTGCACCATTCGTTCAATATAGATGCTGATGTTTTTTGGCAGGTCGAGTTCTTCCAATAGTTCTGCTATTTTTTTTAATCCTCGAAAAAAATCGGCAAAGTGCGTCATCGAGTATTTGACCATCGAATAATCAGCGCTATGCAATAGTCGATAACTAAGTGTATTAAAAAAATGCTGGTTGGGGCTAACAGCATCCAGCGGATAGTCCAAGAACTTATCGATAACGAGGATGGTGCCATTAGTAATTTCCGATGGCCAGTCTTTAACGTGCTCCATCAGTGTGCGAATGACTCTTTGCGTACCTTCTATTTTTTGCAAATCATTGTGCGGCGATGAAAAAAAGTGACGCAGCCATTCCTTTCCACCTACCGTGCGGGTAAAATTGAGTTTATGAAAAATAGAAAACTCTTCTTCGTGGTGAAAGATGGAGATGTCGTTAAAAGATGTGTTGTCGATTTGCATATGCGTGAATCGGATTCGCAAGTCGTCAATTGCAGCATATTCACTGATTCACGACTTGCGATTGTTTTATCTGTCAAAATGTAAGCGCTTGCCCATTTGAGATTCATCCCACTGTCCATTTCCATAAACAAGGTGCCCATTTACAAAAGTATGCGTAACCGAGCTGGGAAAATGAAAGCCTTCCAGCGGGCTCCACCCACATTTGTACAGGATATTTTCTTTGGCAGCAGTGAAACTTTGCTCTAAATCTACAATCACCAGATCGGCAAAATAGCCCTCTCTTATGTAACCTCTTTCCCTGATGGAAAAACAATCGGCTACGGCATGGCTCATTTTTTCAACTATTTTTTCTAGTGATATTTTTCCTTCTTTATAATAATGAAGCATCAATGGCAATGAGTGCTGCACCAATGGTAGGCCAGCGTGTGCTTTTTCATACGGTTCATTTTTTTCAGCAAGGGTATGAGGTGCATGATCGGTAGCTATTACATCGAGTCGATCATCCAACAAGGCCTCCCATAATGCGGGTTTGTTGGTGGCTGCTTTAATAGCAGGATTACATTTGATTTTATTTTCAGCCCAACTGTAATCATCGGCAGTAAAGTGGAGGTGATGTACACATACTTCTGTCGTAATTCTTTTTTCTTTCAACGGCAACATATTGCTAAATAACTGTAGCTCCTTTGCTGTACTGATATGTAGGATGTGTAACCTTGTGTTATATTTCTTTGCCAGCTGTACAGCATAGAAGGAAGATTCAAAGCAAGCTTCCTCGCTGCGGATGATGGGATGATCCTTTGCCGTAAGAGGTTGCTGGCTGGCTTTTGCTTTTTCCCAATTAGCTTTAATGATGCGCTCGTCCTCGCAATGGGTAGCAATGAGCAATTCGCTTTCACTAAACACTTTTTCCAGCGTAAGCGGATTATCTACCAACAGATTGCCGGTAGAGGAACCCATAAATATTTTAATGCCGCATACTTCATTTTTATACTTGTTAATTTTTAATGCTTCTTCAGCATTTTCATTACTGGTGCCGATGTAAAAGGAATAGTTGGCCAATGAAGTATTGGCTGCGATGGTGTATTTGGCTTCGAGCAGGTCGCGAGTAAAAGCCGGCGGCATGGTATTGGGCATTTCCATAAAGCTGGTAACGCCACCGGCGATGGCAGCTTTGGCTTCCGTTTGTATAGTGGCCTTGTGGGTAAGGCCGGGTTCCCGGAAATGTACCTGATCGTCAATAGCACCGGGGAGCAGAAATTTTCCTTCCCCATTAATTTCTGTGGCGTTAGCGGGAAGGGTGCTGATTTGAGAGGCGATTTTTTCAATACGTCCGTTCTGTATCAGTACATCTGCCGTGGAGATATGTCCTTCGTTTACAACCTGTATATTTTTAATCAGATATATTTGCATAATTTAAACTTTCGTCCTGTTCCTGTAATAATCAAAACCAGTATGCAATTTAAGCAAACCCTTGTAAGACTCGCATTCCTGCTGCTACCTATTGCCGCTTTTTCTCAGCCTACGTATTTGCCGCAAGGCGATAAGCAAAATATATTGCTGGAACGACTGGAGATAATGGCGCAATCCGACTCTGTATTGAATTTTTCTAAAGCGAAGCCTTTTAACCGGAAAAAATATGTGATAAATGGGTTACAAAGTTTCTTGCAACACAGAGAGGCTGCTATACTTTCCAAAACAGACCAATATAACTTACAAAGTATTTACTATAATAATACGGAGTTTTTGACAGAAGAAGAGAGAGCCGCTCATTTGAGCAAAAAGCCAATTGCAAAACACTTTTATAAATCGCCTGCCAACCTGTATGAAGTGCATGTAAAAGATTTTGACTTGGTGGTGAATCCCGTGTTTCAATACATAGTTGCAAAGGAAAGAGACAATGACGATCATCTTTTTTTAAACACAAGAGGCGTTTCCCTGCGAGGTAAGATTGCTGATAAAATTGGCTTTGCTGCCTATATCACAGATAACCAGGAGAGAAGCCCCAAGTACGTTCAACAGTGGATTTCGGATAGAAAAGCGGTGCCGGGTAATGGATTTTATAAGCGGTTTAAAGCACCCGGTGGAGTAGATTATTTTGACGCAAGAGGATATATCACTTTTAATGTAACAAAATATATAGATGTTGTTTTTGGCTATGATAAAAATTTTATAGGTAATGGGTATCGCAGTTTGTTCCTAAGTGATTTTGGCAATAACAACCTTTTCCTCAAGCTGAATACCCGTATTTGGAAGTTTAATTATCAAAACTTGTTTATGGAGTTGAATGCATCAGACTCTCGCGGAGCAGATGTATATAAACCCCGCAAATATGCGGCGATACACCACCTTGATTTGAATGTAACCCGTTGGTTGAATATTGGCGTTTTTGAGGGCATTACATTTGGAAGAGCGAACCGATTTGATTTTACATACCTCAACCCTGTTATTTTTTATCGTTCCATAGAGTCACAAAATGGCAGCTTGGATAATGCATTGGCCGGACTTGATTTCAAAGCGAATATTGCTAAAAAAGTACAGGTATATGGTCAGCTATTGCTGGATGAATTTAAATTATCAGAGATAAAAGCTAATAATGGCTGGTGGGCCAATAAATGGGGAATTCAACTCGGTGCTAAATATATTAATGCTTTTGGTGTTCAAAATCTCGACCTGCAGGTGGAGCATAACCGGGTGCGGCCATTTACCTATACCCATGCTGACTCAGTAGCGGATTATACGCATTATAACCAACCATTGGCGCATCCCTTAATGGCCAATTTTCAGGAGTTTGTAGGCGTGGCCCGCTATCAACCCGCTCCGCGCTGGCTTTTTGTAGGAAAGTTAATAGGTTACCGGCAGGGAAGAGATTCCAGTGCAGCCAACTATGGCAGCAATATTTTTCTGTCGTATACTACAAGAGCTTCGGAGCACGGAATGAATATAGGCTCCGGCTGGAAAACCGATGTGCTGATGGCATCGCTATTAGTGTCTTACGAATTGCGACAAAACTTGTTTATTGAATTGAGCGCATTACATCGCCAGCTTGATACAAAAACAGCTCCGCTTATCTCACAGCGTACTACTGCTATTTCTTTTGGCGTGCGATGGAATATGCACCGGAGAGATTTTGAATTTTAAGGGTGGTTGACAGAAGAAGCATTAGTCTTCTTCTGCTTTTTCAATGGTAAAACCATTTTTCTTGGCAAACTCTTCTTGTACTGTATGAATTTTCTTTAAGTACTCCTTCTCTTTCTCTGCGTTGGCTGTAAGCTTTTCAAGTTGCGCGTCAATTATTGCCTGAGAAGATTGAGAAGTTATTTTTTCAAAAGGAATAAAGCAGGTTTCTATTAATTCAACCTGAAATTCTAAGAAAGACTTCATGGTAGTCACTAGTTTTTCTGATCCAAACTGATTTTTGAATTTGCTTAGTTCATATAGTTTTTTATATGCAAATAGCTCAACGTCTTTTCTTGTAGATTCCAGTTTCTTATAATTATTTTCGGAAGTAGCAATGCCAAAAGCTTCTCCCCAGGCAG
>CAZPPM010000117.1:0-10352 GCA_964588445.1 uncultured Citrobacter sp. | reverse complement strand
AAGCTATTCTCGCAAAACGATAGTATATTACCAATCGAATATTTTTGCGACTATTAATTTCTAATAATGCCAAAATTCAGCAGTAGGCAAGCCGCGATTTTTGCCAGTGTGATACTGATGGTTACCTTACTACTCAGCTACTTGTTTCGTAGTTATGAGATTGTAGTGGGGGGCTTGCTGGTTACTATTTTTTTTACTGTTTTTATAGAGCGAAAAAATGCGACTTACTTCGCCGGTATTTTTGCCATTGCTATTATGACGGCAACTGTGCTGCTCCTCAATCCGCAACAAGCTACCCTGAAAGTGCTGACGGAGCATATCTTTTCTTTATTGATTGTTGTTTTCACTATGCTGCTGGTGTTGTACCTCAAAAGGCTGCAACAGCATCTTCGTTTTGAAAAAATACACATGACGTCGCTCTTTGAGAATGCTACGGAAGGGATTATTCTTACCAATCGGAAAGGAGCTATTGTACTGAGCAACCCTGCTGCGGAAAAAATGTTTGGTTATGCGCCTGACGAAATGATAGGACAAACCATCGATGTATTGATTCCTCAAAAAATAAGAAAAGGACACGAGGCGCTGCGGGAAAAATTTCATGAAGCGCCTTCTAATCGATCGATGGGATCGGGGAGAGACTTGTATGCACAACGTAGAGACGGCATAGAGTTTCCGGTTGAAGTGAGCCTTAGCCATTACAAAGAGAACAACGAAACCTTTGTAATTGCGTTTATTGTAGATATCACCCATCGAAAAAATGCTGAGCTGGTATTATTACAACAAAAAGAAGAGTTGCAGCGAGTAGGTAATGATATACGCAAGCTTAATACAGAGTTGGAAGATAAAGTAATAGAGCGCACTCAGATATTAAAGGAAGCATTAGAGAAACTGGAAGTGTCGCAACAGGAATTAAGTGAGGCTTTGATAAAAGAAAAAGAGCTGGGAGAAATGAAAAGCCGGTTTGTTTCTATTGCTTCGCACGAATTTCGTACACCGCTTACTGCCGTACTATCTTCTGCTTCTCTGGCGGCTAAGTACAAGCTTACGGAAGAACAGGATAAGCGAGAAAAACATCTGGAGAGAATAAAAGTTTCTGTCAAGCATTTGAATGATATATTGGAAGACTTTCTTTCCGTAGGCAAGATGGATGAAGGTAAGCTGGAAGTAGTAAAAGAATTATTTGATTTAAAGGAATGGCTTACGGAAACGATAGAGGAGCTGAAAGTGATTCATAAAAAAGATCAACAGTTGGTCTTTCACTATGAGGGAGATAGCCGGGTAGTATCGGACAAGCGATTGCTAAAAAATATTCTTATCAATCTGGTAAGTAATGCAATAAAGTTTTCACCGGAAGGAAGTAGCATACATATTACTAGTACAGTAAAGGATCGCCAAATAAAAATAATAGTGGCTGACAAAGGAATTGGTATTGCTAAAGAAGAACAGGTACATTTATTCAGCAGCTTTTTTAGAGGTAAAAACGCACAAAATATACAGGGCACCGGCTTAGGTTTGCATATCGTTGAGAGATATGTAGCTTTGCTGCAAGGGAATATACAGCTGGAGAGTGAACTTAATGAAGGCACTACAATAGGTATTACTATTCCTGCATAGACACGAAGCACATGAAATCTATTTTAGTAATTGATGATAATACCGCATTGCGGGAAAATACGGCAGAGATATTGGAACTGGCCGGTTACGAAGTATTGGTGGCTGAAAATGGGAAGCAAGGTGTAGATATAGCCATAAAGCAACAACCGGATTTGATTGTATGTGATATTATGATGCCGGAACTGGATGGGTATGGTGTTTTGCATCTGGTGCGAAAAAATGCAGTTACGGCGGCTACGCCTTTTATCTTTCTTACGGCAAAAACGGAACGATCTGACTTGAGGAAGGGAATGGAAATGGGTGCCGATGATTATATCACCAAGCCCTTTGATGATTTGGAATTACTGAATGCCATTGAAGTGCGGTTGAAAAAAATGGACATCATGGAATCCCGCTACACCGCTTCTGCAGAGGGCGTTTCACAATTTTTAAAAGATGTAAAAAAAACGGGGCCTTTTGATTTTCTGGCAGATCAATATCCCGTTATTGCTTATGCAAAAAAACAGCAGATATACCGCGAGGGTAAGCATCCGCGTTTTTTATATTATGTTGTATCGGGCAAAGTAAAAACAGTGCGTAGCAGTGAGGAGGGTAAAGAATATATTACGGACTTGTACACTACAGGAGACTGTCTAGGCTATACGGCGCTTATAGAAAATAAAAATTATGAAGAGAGTGCGAATGTACTCGAAGATGCAGAGTTGATGGAAATACCGAAGGATGAGTTTCTGCAAATGATTTATAGCGATATGCAGGTAGCGGCAAAGTTCATCCGCATTATGACGCAAAATGTACAAGAGAAAGAGGATCGATTAGTACGGTTGGCCTATAATTCTCTGCGCAAGCGGGTTGCGAATGCGCTGGTGGATATTCAGCAAAAATTCAATACGGAAGATGCTTCAAAGGCGATTGAAATATCGAGAGAGGATATTGCCAACTATGTGGGTACGGCTACAGAATCGCTTATTCGTACGCTAAGTGATTTTAAGGCGGAGCAACTGATTGAGATACGCCATGGAAAAATATTTGTCACCAATATGGAAAAGCTGTCTTCTCTGTTGTATTAACTTCCTTCAATAGTGACTTCGTCAAAAATGGAGTTGGCTGAAGCATCGTCTACAATTACTCTGATGCGATAGATAATACCGGAAGCCGGTGTAAAGGCTTCGTTGAAGGCCGCACTGGCTGACCCAGGATGAATATGAATATGCAATAGCTCTTCGCCTGTAAGTTTATTGGTGATTTCAATATGAATCTGTTTCACATAACGGTTATCGGCCGCCATTCCTGATACATAGATTTTTTGTCCACCCGGCACTACCTGGTTATGCGTAGGTGTAGTAATGGAAACAGTAGGTGCTATTGTATCTTTTTCACCTGAGGTTTTAGTACAGGAGAAAACAACAGATAAAATAAAAAAATAAAAAAAATATTTCATTGCCTATCGTTCAATAATCAGGGGTAAAAATAGTTTAAATAGCTGGCAAAGGCAAGCGCTATTACTCCCCTTCCATAAACTCATCCATATCTCGGCGCTGTTTTTTAGTAGGACGTCCTACTTTGCTGAGTCTCTTACCGGTATGAAAGCTGGCCGCCTGAAAACGTAATCGTTCCAATTCTTCTTCCGGTGTGATATCTATATAATAATTGATCGCTTCCGTATAGGCCACACGGTTATAGAGTAAGCCGGTTACTTTAATGCGCCAGCGTTTGGCTTCTGTTTTTACTTCGTATTCATCGCCTATACTTACCGGCTTGGAGGCTTTGGTTGGTGTGCCGTCAAATTTTACTTTGCCGCTATCGCAGGCAGCTGCGGCCATTGTTCTGGTTTTGAACAAGCGTATTGACCACAGGTATTTATCTAATCTTAGTTTTTCCTTTGCGACCATACTGCAAAATTATCTAAAATAGCTGGGTTGGTCTGTTAATAACAATGAATGATCCATAAAGAACAAAACCCTGAACGGAGCGTCGCAACAACAGTCCAATCAGGGTTTCGCAGTTGGTAATACAAAATCTTACTCCGCAAAATATTGATGGAAGTAAGGAATGGTTTCTATTCCCTTGTAATAGTTTTCAATATTGTATTTTTCATTAGGGCTATGCAGGTTATCATTATCGAGTCCAAAGCCCATGAAAATAATTTTAATACCCAACTCTTTTTCTAAAATAGAACAGATGGGAATACTGCCACCACCTCTCAAAGGAATGGGTGATTTGCCAAAAGTTGTTTCGATAGCTTTGGCTGCTGCATGATACCCTTTGCTATCAATAGGTGTCATGTAAGGCTCGCCACCATGATGTAATTCTGCTTTTACCTCTACAGAAGCCGGGGCAATTGTTTTAAAATAATGCAAAAGTTTTTCAGTGATTTTCTCCGAGGTTTGGTTAGGCACTAAGCGGGCAGAGATTTTTGCGTAAGCTTTGGAAGGCAAAACGGTTTTGGCGCCTTCACCTATGTAGCCGCCCCAGATACCATTCACTTCGAGTGTAGGGCGAATGCCGGTTCTTTCAAAAGTGGTATAGCCTTTTTCACCCCAAAGTTCTTTTACACCTAACTCCTCTTTATATTCTTGCTCATTGTAAGGAGCTTTATTGAGTAACTCTCTCTCTTCTTTTGACGAGACAACTACCTCATCATAAAAACCGGGGATGGTGATATGATTGTTTTCATCGTGGCAAGAAGCAATCATTTTAGCCAGTATAGTAATAGGGTTGGCAACGGCTCCACCGTAAGTGCCGCTGTGTAAATCACGATTGGCACCGGTAACTTCTACTTCAATATAACTTAATCCACGGACGCCTGTATCCAGCGAAGGGTTTTCCATGCTTAGCATTGAGCTGTCGCTAATGAGAATAACATCTGCTTTCAGCAATTCTTTATGAGCTGCTACAAATTTTCCTAAATTGGGTGAGCCTATTTCTTCTTCGCCTTCAATTAAGAATTTGATATTGCTTTTTAAAGAATTTGTTTTTACTAATATTTCCAACGCCTTTACATGCATGAAAAACTGCCCCTTGTCATCTGCAGAGCCGCGGGCAAATATTTTTCCGTCTTTAATTACGGGATCGAAAGGGCCGCTATGCCAAAGCTCTAATGGCTCCGGCGGCTGTACATCATAGTGGCCATATACTAATACAGTTGGTAGGGAAGCGTCCACAATTCTCTCGCCATATACAACAGGATAACCATCGGTGGGCATTACAACAGCTTTATCTGCGCCAGCATTTAACAGGCTTTCTTTTACCGCTTCGGCACAGCGCAGCATATCTTCTTTATGTTCACTTTTTGCACTTATTGAAGGAATGCGTAATAATTCCAGCATTTCATTCAGGAATCTGTCCTTGTGTTGTTCCTGATACTCTTTCCAGGCTTGTGACATGAGCGTATGTTTTTAAAGTGACGAAGATAAGTTGTTTTGCAGGTATAGGGTGGTTAAAATAGAAGTCCTGGAAGATTATGAGAGTTAATTCAAATTTTATATTTTGTAGCCCCAATACAGAGTTGAATGAAAAAAAGGGTATTGCCGGCGCTGCTATTATATGCTTTATATGAATGAGAAAAACTATAATGACCTTTTATTACCTCATTTTAAAAAGTCTTCTTCTTTCCTGCAAAGAATGAGAGAAGAAGAAACGATTTATTCCCGCAAGCGAAAAGGATATGCAGAAAGAATCAGGAAATTAATTTTAACATACAATACCTAATATCTTAAAACCTAAATCATGCGTTTTTTTACTGGAATTATTGCTCTTTTTTTATTGGTACAAATTGTGGCTTGCGGATCTTCTGCTGAAAAATTGCCGCCTGCTCCTTCAGGTGCAGATGCAGTAAAAAGTCTTATCAAAGAAAAAAAATTTACGGTCCATAAAACCGGATTTTATAGCGGTATTGCTATAAATGACAAAAAGGAAATTAACTGGATTGATATAGCCACAGAAAAAGAAGCGCTTACCAAGAAAACTGCAGAAGAACTAAAACAGTTTTCCGTTCAATTTTTAAACGATACGGCTGTTGTAATAACCTCTCACAGTGATAAGTTTGAAGGAACCTATGTAGTGGATGATATTGTAGACGAGTTTGACAAAGGACAGGAAGGTGTTAAAATCAGGCTAACCTACATTGATCCTAAAATGACTTTTGGTGCATCCAGTACACCCGTTAAAATGACCTATACCTATCATGTAAAAGGAGCGGGAGACAAACAACTTTTATTGCAACTCCCCCGTGATATAAACCGGCAGCCATTGATAGCTTTACTTACGGAATAAGTAAAAAGTATGTTTTCCCGTCCTATTACTGCTGTCATACTTTTAACAGCTTGTATGCGTTGTAAAGAAGGTCACCACTGATAATAATCAATAAAAATGTCAGCCACCACCGCCTCGTCTTCTTTTTTTGCTACCATCCTGCGTCCTCATAAGGGGAATGTTGCTATATGGTTGAATGCGCTGTGGATGTTTGCAGGTATTTTCTTTCTGGGCTGGTCGGCTTCAAGCATCTTGCTGGCTTATTTTTTTGAAACAATTATTATAGGCATTATTCATATTATGAAAATGCTCGTCGTTACATATGCCGGGAAAACTCAAAAAGAAGCGAGCCTTAATAAGAAAGAATATAAAGAGCCGCCGCTCTCGCTGGTGCTCTTTTTTATAATGCATTACTTCTTCTTCATTTTTGTACAGTCTGTCTTTCTCTTTTCTTTTATGGAAGGGAGTGATCCGGGAATAAAAAAAGCCTTTAATGTTGTAGGCAATTATATGTATGTGTTGGAAAGACCGGATGTGCAGCAGGCTGTGCTGGCTATTATTCTCATGAATGTTATATTGGCTATACGCAATTTCTTTATTCCGGGTAAACAGCATCAGTATACCGTAAAAGAAATGTTGTTTCAGCCCTACTTGCGGATATTTATACAGCAGTTTGTCGTAATACTCGGTGGTTTTTTCTTACTATTTGGCGGAAGCACGGGAGCGGCTATTGTTCTTATTCTTCTTCGGTTATTTATTGATCTTAGCTTGCAAGCCGCTGCACAAAGAAAGGAGATAAAAGAAAAGATTATTCAAAAAATGTCAGAGAAGCAAACGGAAGAAGAAGTCAAAAAGACAAAAAGTATGCTCTCAACATTTTTTGATGCTTAAACACGATAATATGAAGAAAAAGATTGGGTTTCTTAGTAGTCTTCTTTTTATAACAGCGTTGGCTGTAGCGCAGGTTCAGTATGATAGTATTACCATTAGTCGTAGCCGTATTGAGCAACGATGGTTTTCTGGAAAATGGATAGACACGTTAAAAGCAGATAGGTATTCAGCGTATATTTTTCACGAAAGAACGATTTGGAAAAAGGAAATCGACTCGCGGAAAACTCCAGCTATTATGGGAACGGTGAACCGGATAAAAAAGAATGGAGAAGGTGATATAACAAAATGTTTTATTCCCAGGCATAGTGTCAATTTTTATAAACAGGGTAAGATTGTACGTTTTCTACTAGTTTGTTTTGAATGCAGTGGGCTTCGATTGAGTGATGGGCCTTTTGATGATTCTGTGAAAAATGTAGGCACGCGAGAGAAGCAAATGAAAGAGTTGAAAACTTATTTTAAAGAGCTACTCTGATTTGCCTTTTTTGGGCTTACTATTGACAGCTTTTGAAACAGATTTACTGCCGTAGCGGTTTTTGATAGCATCAACAGTCTTATATAGATTTAGTTTGCCGGCATTATCATTAAATAAATTCATTTGTAAAGTAAAAGGGATTAGCTGGCTGAAACGAACACCTAAGAGGCGAACGGCTTTTTTCTCTTGATATAATTTGGTAAAAAGATCTTTAGCCTTAGCGATTAACTGATCATCCAGGGAGGTATAATCAATGGTTTCCTGCCGGGAAGTAGTTTCAAAGTCAGCGTAGCGAATTTTTACCGTAATGCATCCTGTCAATTTTTGATCTTCCCGTAGATCGTAAGCTGTTTTTTCTGTAAGTCGTACTAGCTCTTTGTGGAGAAAAGTAACATCGCTAATATTTTCGTGAAATGTATTTTCATGACTCATGCTTTTTTGTTCCCAGTCGGTAGTGATAGTTGAGCTGCCTATACCGTTGGCTTTGTTCCACAAAGATTGTGACCAGCTTCCCACATAGCGTTCCAGTAGTTCGATAGGCGTTTTGGCAATATCTTCAATAGTATAGATGCCAAAGTTCTTAAGTTGTTGTTCTGTTTGTTTACCTACACCGTTTATTTTTTCAATGGCCATTGGCCACAAAAAATCTTTTTCTTTTCCTTGTGGTATTTCTAAGAATCCGTTAGGTTTCGCTTCATTAGTAGCCATTTTGCTGATAAACTTTGCAGAAGATAAGCTACAAGAAATAGGTAGCCCCGTTTCTCTGATAATAGTTTCCCTTAATTCCTGCGTATAGCGACTAACGCCAAAGAACTTATCCATGCCCGACATGTCGCAATAAAACTCGTCAATAGATGCTTTTTCAAAAGAAGGCACTTTTGAAGCAATAATAGAAGTTACCCATCGGGAATATTTGCTATACTCACTATGATTGCCACGTAGGAGGATCGCTTGCGGGCACAGTTTTATAGCTGTACGCATAGGCATAGCAGAATGTACGCCAAATTTTCTGGCTTCATAACTACACGTAGATACAACACCACGGGTGCTGGTCCCTCCTACAATGACAGGCTTGCCTTTCAAGCGGGGATCTAATAATACTTCCACCGCTACAAAAAAAGAGTCGAGGTCAAAATGAGCAATATATCGTTTATTTTCACTCATGAAAGTGTAAAGATAAAACCCTTTTAGCGGACGAATGTTACACCGATTGTATAGAAATTATGAATAGCACGGACGAACAATTATTACGATCATTTATCCTTTCCATTTTTCCACTAAAGGAAGAAGTGCTGGAGAAACTTTGTAGCATTTGGCAACCATTGGAGTGTAAGCGAAAAACACTACTTACCACCGCAGGAGAAACGGAACGATGTCTTTATTTTGTTACGGAAGGTGTACAGCGGGCTTTTTACTTAGGAGGAGAAAAGAAAGAAGCTACGGTTGTTTTTACCTATGCGCCTTCCTTTGCCGGCGTGGCAGATTCTTTTTTGACACAAACGCCTTCTAATTATTTTTTTGAAACATTGACGCAAAGCCGTTTTCTTCGAACAACCTATAAGCAACTAGACCAGCTAATGGATGAGCATATGGAACTGCGGCAAATGATACTACACCTCACAGGCTTTATTTTAAAAGGCGTGTTATGGAGGCAGGTAGAGTTACAATGTTATAGTGCAGAGGAAAAGTTCAAAGCATTACTACATCGCAGCCCGCATGTATTACAATTAATACCGCATAAATACCTGGCGTCGTATCTGGGTGTTGATGTTTCCACCTTTAGTAAGCTGCTCGGCTCTGTTAAGTTATAAGCAAGAGATATAAAAATCATGGGAAATACCAAGATTTTCCACAGGGGACGGTAATAGGTTTGCATAAAATAACGGCAATGCAAAAGAAAAACTCTGATCAACTTTTGAATGAATTACAAGCAGATGTTAGGCAAATGATTGCTGATGCAACAAAGCTGCAATATAAAGATCCTGCTGTATTGGTAGAGGAGCCTGCTCCCGGTAAGTGGAGTGTGGTACAGGTGCTGGCTCACTTAAACACTTACAGCAGCTACTATCACAAAGCCATTGGTAAGGCAATGGAGCAGCCCAAGGTAGCTTCAGCTTTTTTTAAACCGGGTTGGCTAGGTAATTATTTTACAAAAATGATGAAGCCTACAGCAGAGGGTACTATTGCCAAAAAGATGAAAGCGCCTAAAAATGCCAGGCCTGCTGCCGGATTGGACATTACACCGCAACTGGAATCATTTATCGCTCACCAAAAAAAACTGCTGGAATTGCTGGAAAAGGCACGAGAAAAAAATCTTGGCAATATACGGGTGCCTATTTCTATAGCCCAATGGATAAGGCTGAAACTGGGAGATACCTTTCGCTTCTTGATAGCCCATGAGCAGCGGCATTTTATACAAATTCAGAAAACAATTGCTGCTTTAGAAAAACAAGAATCGATAAGTTTATAAATAAAACCTCGTACTAAGTTTGCATCCTAATCTTTAATTTTAGTGGATGCAATTAGAGTGGTTAAAGTCGGGCATTGGCCCTTTAAAAGATTTATTGACTTTCTTAAACAAAGAAGGGAAAACGAATGATGTTATTAAAAAGCAGGTGATACGGGAACTACGTAATAACCTAAATATTTTTCACAATGCTTTTTTAAACAATGTATCGGCAGATGTAATGATAGATATGCTGAGCAATGCGATGATTCAGGAAGCTATCAAAAACAATTTTAGGTTTAAAAAAATTAAAGCCGGAAATATAGAACCGTATCATGTTTTTGACGATCGCAATAAAAAATACATAGGCTGGGATGCAGAAAAACTAATGGATAAGATTGACGAAAAAATTGAAGAGCTGAAGAATATAAAAAAGATGAATAACAATAGCGTGGTACAGGTAAAAAACAATATTGCCCTTATGATAAGCAACCTATACTATCGTATGAAACTAATGGCCGATTTTTTGAAAGGGCCGAAATAGTTATTGGTTGATAGTTAATAGATAATGGTGTTGCTTTATTGCAGATACACATCCAGCAAGCCATCCGGAAGAGAGACAAGCACCAATTTCTTTTTATGATCAACTTTTTCCAAACTTCCTTCGTGTAGAGGAAT
>CAZPPM010000116.1:0-10409 GCA_964588445.1 uncultured Citrobacter sp. | reverse complement strand
AACAGTTCTACGTAATCGGACTTTTTCTACTATCGTCGGTACAGTTTTTATACGGTCAGTTAACGCAAGACTGCTCGCCTTTTACCGCAACGTATAGTACAACAGAATCAAGATGTGCAAGTACAGGAACCATTACGGTGAATGCTACTGGCGGCTCAGGAAACTACAGTTATAGAATAACAGAGCCTATTAATCTTCCTCTTACATCATCGTCAACCATTAGTGGGCTTGCTCCCGGCACCTATACAATCCATACAAAAGATATGGAAACAGGATGTACGCTGGTACAGACGGGTATTGTAGTTCGTGGTTCTTATAACGATCCCAGATTTCAATTAGTGGCAACTAATGTTACTTGTATAGGAGGAAATAATGGGTCTATCTCCGTAGTAAACCAGCAATATGGTAGGCCCGCTTTTACCTATACTATAATAGCACCCTCCCCCTATGGTGTAAATACAACTAATAGTACCGGTAACTTTAGCAACCTGCGCCCGGGTGAATACTTTATCCAACTAAGAGATTCCTGCGGAGGTGTGCAGACACGTTCCATAACAATACAGGATTACAATTGGAATATAACCAGCTCGCCTGTTTCAAAGCCCGATTGTAATACCGTTTCAATTACCATTAACTTATCTGATAACAAAGGAAACACGAATAGCTCAGGAACTACTTTTAATGCTTTCCGCTACGGCATCGTTAACGGTGCGGGAGATACTGCCTGGCATGCCACTCGTACATTTAGCGTTACCAGGCCTCCTTTGCGTTCCTTAACTTTTGTAGTAAAAGACAACTGCGGTACTGTAAGAAAGATTGATTGGAATAACAGTATTCCTTCTGTGGCCGCTAATCTAAATATTACTAACAGAGCTTGTAATACCTTCTCTGCGACGGCTACTAACCTTCAAAATATTACCAGTCCACAATACACGTTAAAACAAGGCGCTACGGTAATTCAAACAGGAAACAACAGCACAATTAACAACATTCCTTATGGCAGCTATTGCCTGGAAATACGGGATGCCTGCTATGATACTACCATTACACGTTGCTTTACAGTGACAGCCCCTGTGCCTTCTGTAAACGGTACTGTATCCATTTCTTCCAGAGCCTGCGCTACTTTCACAGCAGCAATTACCAGTCAACAAAACTTATTCAACCCAACGTATTACCTGTATTCGGCTACCAATACATTACTAACACATAACAATAGTGGCACATTTACTAATCTGCCTTATGGAGCGTACTCAATTCGGGTAGTATCATCAGCACCTTGCTATGATACAACAATAGTGCGCACTTTTTCTGAAGCCATGCCACGACCCTCTGTGAATGGTTCTGTAAGCTATTCTAATAGTAATTGCTCCGGATTTACTGCTTCTATTACAGGAAAAAATAATCTTTTCTCTGCCAACTACTGTCTCTTCAGAAATGGTGTGCAGGTTGATTGCAACGACTCTGGCGTATTTAACAACCTTGCTTATGATGAAGACTATTGCATCCGCATTACTTCGTCTGCTCCTTGTTATGACACCATCATAGAAAGGTGTTTTACAAGACCCACTCTTACACCTTCTGCTTCTAATCCAAGTATCACCAATCAAAACTGTAATACCTTTACTGCTTCTGTAGGATCTGTAACAAATATTCCCAATCCCGAGTATTGCTTGTTTACGAATGCAGGTAGCCCTTTAGCTTGTAACAAAACAGGCGTTTTCAACAATCTTCCTTATGGCAGTTATTATATCGATATTGTTTCTACCAGTCCTACGGGTGCCTGTCCTGCCACATCGGTGAGAAAACCTTTCTCCGGAACAAGGCCTACGCCTTCTGTTGATGCAACTGTTAGCATTAACAATAGAAGCTGTAATACCTTTAGCGCTTCCATTACAGGACAACAAAATCTTTTCAACCCTCAATTCTGTCTTTACAACAGTAGCAACACCTTAGTAGGCTGTAATGACACTGGTGTATTTACTGCTATTCCTTATGGTAGCTATTCGATTGTTACTACAACCGGTTGCGGTACTACTATCACAAGAACGTTTACCGTAGCAGCCGACCCGATGACTATTGCTGTAAGCGCAGCTAACTCTTGTACAATTGGCACAACCAATATAAGTGTAGCTATTACATCCACTGCGCAAGCGCCTTACACCGCCAAAGTTATCAACCCAATGAACCAGGTAGTGGCAACGCAATCTTTCCACACATCTAACTATACATTTAATGGCCTGGCAGCATTAGGCTCCAGCTTGCAGTACCGTGTAGTGGTTACTGGAAATTGCAATACATCCGACACCATTGCCGTGACTCCACAAGCAAGCATTTTTGAAAGAACAATACAGATGAATTCAAAATGTCCCAGCGCACAAGCAGAAGGAGGTGCCGGAAATCTTTCAGTTACTTTACATTCAACTATTGGTTTTGTTGCTCCGGTGATCATCAAGAAAAACAACAGTAATGTCACTATTAACAATTCAAGTAACGCAAACCTATCTTCTTCTGTTAGAAGATATGAGTTTCTTGATCTTGAGCCAGCCACCTATATTTTAGAGTACAATATTACCAGTTGCTCTTTGAGACAGTATGATACAGTAACCGTAAGCAACTATCAATTTCCTAATTTAAATAATTCAGCTGCTTACCAGTGTGATAATAATAATTTCAGTGTAAACGCTGTAGCAACCGGCGGTGCGGCTCCTTTTACCTATGAAATCATAGGCAGCAATCCTACCGGACCCAGCATTGTTACTACACCACAAACAAGTCCCATTTTCAATATTAACACCGGACAAATGTATTCTCTTGTAAGAATGCGGGCTGTGGATGCTTGTGGAAATGGCACATTGAATGACGTAAGTATTTTACCATTAGGAGAATTGAAAATATCTTCTAACAATATTGATTGCTTCTCGAACAATATTACAATGACAGTAGACACCATTGCTAATGCCTCCTATAGGTGGTATCGCAAAACAAGTGCTACAGATAGTACATTGGTAACAACTTCGTTCTCCTATAATATTCCTTGGCTTTCACCGGCAGATACGGGTGTGTATGTTTGTAAAACCATCGTAAATGATGGTTGCCTTATCCGCTTATCTTATTTTGACCTGAAAGGTAATTGTAGCATAACTCTACCGGTAGAAGTGGTAACATTTGGTGGCACACAAAAAGCCAATGCTATACATCTTAACTGGGATACTAAAGAAGAAAAAAATATCAGCACCTATGCAGTAGAACGTAGCCATGGTAAAAACAACAGTTACCAAGAAATAGGCAGAACAAGTGCTCACGGAAATGCGATTAACAAATATGCTTACATTGACCAAAACCCTACAGCAGGAATAGTAAACTATCGATTACGCATTATCAGTGATGACGGAAAAGTTACGTACAGTAAATCTGTTAGCTTCAACAATGAAACAGCCGTTTATTTTGAGGCAATGCCTAATCCCGTAAAGAATGTTTTATCTGTTAAAATCAGCAGTGCAAAAGAAACAGCTTATAGAATCAGCATCATTAACATGAACGGGCAGGAAATTCAGTCACAGCTTACGGGTAGCATTACTAACAAAACCGTAACCCTTCAACGAAGCGCTAACATAACAAAGGGTATGTACTTTGTAAAAGTAAGTTCGCCCGAAAATCCTAATTCGTTTATCAAGAAAATATTATTCGATTGATCAGAGAACAAAAGCCGCTGTTTCTACAGTGGCTTTTTTGTTTTTACCCCTTTTTTAAATGATATGCTTTAGGCTTAGTAAATGTTCTCAATCCTGAATGCGATAAAGTAGCACCAAATCCTGAATGTTTTCTTCCACTCCAAGGTACCGCGGCGCTTACCCTGTCACAACAGTTCCAATAGCCTGTACCTGCATCCACCTGTTGCAAAATGGCTTTCGCTCTTTTTTCGTTTGTGCTATATACGGCAGCCGTCAATCCATACTCAGTATCTCGCATCAATGCTATTGCTTCCTCATCACTTTTTACTTTCATAATACCGATAATAGGACCAAAAGATTCTTCCTGCATTACCAGCATCTCATGTGATACATTGGTTAAAATAGTGGGTTGAAAAAAATTACCCTGACGATCTATTTTTTCCCCTCCTGCTAATAGTACAGCTCCTTTTGCAATAGCGTCTTGCACATGCATTTGCAAAACACTCAGCTGCTCCTTCCTTGTCAACGGGCCAATGTAAACGCCTTCTTCAGCAGGCAACCCTACTTTCCACGAAGCCACTTCCTGTACAAACGCTGCTACATAATCATCATATACTTTTTCCTGCACATAAATACGCTCCACTGCACAGCAACTTTGCCCGTTATTATAAAAAGCTCCATCCGCCGTGGCTATGGCTACCTGCTTTATATCCTGTACATCTTCTGTAACATACAAAGGATCTTTACCCCCTAACTCGCATTGGCAAGGAACCATCTTTGTTGCTACTTTTTCATAAATCAGTTTTCCTGTCTTGTAGCTACCGGTAAAAAAATATCCGGCAAACGGCATATCCAACAACAAAGCACCCACTTTTCCATCACCCACTGCTATGTGAAATGTATTCACAGGCAACCCGGCTTCCCGCCATAATTTTTCTATTTGCAAACCGGTTAATGTGGCAAATTCTGAAGGTTTATATAAAACAGCATTGCCAGCGAGTAAGGCCGGTACAAAAACATTCACTCCTACCAGATAAGGATAGTTCCAGGCTGATATATTGCAAATAACCCCCAGCGGCTCATAGCTGATTTTCTCTTCTATATCGCTACCCGCTGTCATTACTTCGTCTTTGAGATACTGCTCAGCATTGGTAGTCATCCAGGCTATTCTTGCAATAGCTCCTTTTATTTCATTGATCGCTTGCCCAATAGGTTTGCCTGTTTCTGAAGATACTATTTCTGACAGCTCTTTCTTATTAGCAGCCAGTAGCTCGGCAAACCGTTTTACAACAGTTACTCTTTTGTCCAATCCTATCGCATACCATAGAGGCTGTGCTTCTTTCAGCCAATTGTATTTTTCTTGTAAGCTAGCCAGATTATCTGGCTCTAGCTTTACCAGCACATCCTCCGTTGCCGGATTATATATTATTAATTCGTTCATTTTTTATTTCTATCATTTTACCGAAGAGCCATTACAGCTTTTACCTCTTTCATAAAATATGACCGTACACCCGCTGCTGCCGGAGTTTGATCTAACTGAAAGGCAAACATTCTTTCCGGATGCCATTGTACACCTAACAAAAAAGACTTGTCCTCTTTTTCTTTTCTTTCTATGCCTTCTATAATATTATCAATAGAGAATGCATTCACTACTAATCCCTGACCCAACCTGTCAATTGCCTGGTGATGGGCACTGTTCACTTGCACATTACTGCTATCTACAATTGTATGCAACAAGCTGTTCTCTTCAATAACAGCAGTATGTTGCTTATCGGTTATATTAATGGCCTTATGCATCAGGTTACTTTCATATCCTATATCCTGTACCAAAGATCCTCCGTATACGCAATTGATAAGTTGCATTCCTCTACATATACCTACTATAGGAATACTCCTTTCCTGTGTTTTTAAAAAAGCCGCTATTTCAAATTCATCTCTATACTGATCAAATTGCGAAGGCGCATTGAGATAACCATCAAAACCACCATAAAAGCCCGGATGAATATCTATACCCCCGGAAAAAATAACACCATCACAACTATCAATAGCTTTAAGATTTTTATTGCTAAAAGAAAGTGTAACAATTTCCAGATCCTGATCATTACTTTCCTTCAACCAGTTGATATAATTATTATGCTTTTTCTCTGAACCTGTATAGGTCAATCCTATTTTCATCCTTATGTCTTTTGTTCTATGGAATGCTGCTATAAACTATCTGCAAGTAGTAAACATTCCTGGTGTGATAAAAGTTGTACCCTATTTACAATGCCTGTAAATAAAGTTGTTTAAAGTCTTCTCGTGACACAGGTTTCGGATTATTAGGGTGCGCAAAGTCTGCTTTGGCTAAATCGGACAAGGTTTCTATATGTTCTTCCCGCACACCAATAGCCGATAGTTTATGCGGAATATGAATACGATCATTTAGATCAAATAAATACTGAACTACAGCCTTACCGGTTTGCTCCGGCAACTCCAGTGCTTCTGCAATTCTTTTAAACTTCACTTCCAGGCCTTCACTATTATACTGCATTCCATAGGGAAGATTAATTGCATTAGCCAGCCCATGATGTGTATCCAGCAGGGAAGATAGCGGGTGCGCCAGCGAGTGTACTACCCCCAGTCCTTTTTGAAAAGCCACAGCACCCATTAAAGAAGCAATTAGCATTTTACTCCTTGCCTCTACTTCCGGAGCCAGTACGGCTTTTTCTAATGACTGATGAATAAGCCTGACCGCTTCCAACGCTATTCCGTCGCACATAGGATGATCCATGTTTACGAGAAAGGCTTCTAAATTATGCGTAAGCGCATCCATGCCCGTAGCCGCAGTAATGGCCGGTGGTACATCCATCGTAAGCAAAGGATCGGCAAATACAATCTTTGCTAACAGCTTAGGAGAAAACAATATTTTCTTCTGATGCGTTTCATCATCGGCAATGATAGCACTTCTACCCACTTCGCTTCCTGTACCAGCCGTTGTAGGTATAGCAATAAAATGAGGCACATCATTGGTCACAAACACATCTCCTCCAATCAAATCATCGTACACAAATAAATCATCCCGATGATTCACCCGTAAAACAATAGCTCTTGCTACATCCAATGCTGCACCACCTCCTATACCAATAACGGCATCACATTGTAATATATCGTACACTTCAACGCCTTTATATACATCTGACTTTACAGGATTTTTATGAATAGCATCAAATACTTCTGCCTGCACATTTTTCGATCTTACCTGCTCCACAATTCGTTTAAAAAAATCGAGTTGGGCAACAACCGGATCGGTTACTACCAGTGGCCGTTGTATACCCTGTTTTACCAAATAGTCGGGCAACTCACGACTACTACCTGGCCCAAAGCGGATGACGGTTGGAAAATTATATTGATTGATTTTATCAAATGCCATTTCTTTAATTTTCGCATTTCTATTTACAAAAAAACTGAGTAGCAATAAGGAAGATGCAGTGAGTGACACAACGAAGACGAGCCCTGCACTACAGCTTGCAACTAAATGATTTCAAAATACCGCTTGTACTCCCAATCGGTAACCGTTTTTAAATGCTGCCGCCATTCCCATTCCCGAGTGGCAATGAAATGTGTAGTAAACTCCGTTCCAAAAAGTTCATTAGCGATACCGGAAGTTTTCATCGCTTCTGTTGCCTGCTGCAAGGTAGAAGGCAACGTACCATTAGAAAAATCCTGGTAACCGTTTTCTTTTGTTGGCTTTATCATTAGTTTCATTTTTTTGCGAATACCATACAAACCCGAAGCGATAGCCGCTGCCATTGCCAGGCAAGGATTCATGTCTGCACCCGGTACTCTTGTTTCGAGGCGACAGCTTGTAGCCTCTTCATTAAGTACACGCAGAGCGGTTGTTCTGTTATCAATGCCCCAGGTAAGTGTAACGGGTGCCCAGGCGCCTTCCACTAATCGTTTATAACTATTAATAGTAGGCGCATAGAGCGGTAACAGATAAGGCAGACAGTGCAATTGTCCTGCAATAAATTGCTTACACAACACACTGAGCTTGTCCTTGTCTTTTGCGTCAAAGAAAAGATTACGTTTCCCTTCTTTATCCCACAGGCTTTGATGAATATGTCCTCCGCATCCTGGCAGGCTTTCATTTATTTTAGCCATAAACGTAGCCATGATGCCGTGGCGGTAAGCAATTTCTTTTACCAATGTTTTAAAAAGTGTGGCCCTGTCACCAGCTTCTGAAAGTGTGGCGTATTGAATCGCTGCCTCATACGTACCTGGGCCTGTTTCCGTGTGAAGTCCTTCAAGAGGCACATCAAAATTTTTTAACTCATCAAACAAGGCGGCGAAATAATCCTTTTCCAAACTGCTGCGTAAAATAGAATACCCAAACATACCCGGCGTAAGCGGCACTAACTGCTGAAAATTTTTATGCTGTACCGATTGTGGTGTTTCTGCAAAATTGTACCATTCAAATTCCTGAGAAGCGTAGACCCTGTAACCCATTTGTGCCGCATCGGCTTCTACTTTTTTCAGCAACTGCCGCGGGCAAAGCAACAACGGCTTTTTTTGCTCATCAATCAATGCCCCCAAGAAGAAAGGTGTATCATTTTCTGCGGGAATTTTTCGAAATGTCGTTAGATCAATTTGCGCCAGCGCATCAGGATAACCGGTATGCCAGCCGGTGTAAGTTGTATTATCATATAGCGCATCTCCTGCATCCCACCCTAAGATGACATTGCAAAACGAAGTTCCTTTTTGCTGTGCCGCTAAAAATTTTGCACTAGCTATATATTTACCCCGTAAGATACCATCTACATCTACGTAAGCAATTTTCACTTTTCCGCCGGGATGTGTTTTTACATACTGTAATATTTCTTTTGTATTCATATAGATGATTGGCTTCTTTGAAATAGCTTAAACAGAATATAACAACTCGCCATAATAGCTATGTATATAAGTGCTAATTTAAAATTATAAATGGTCATTGCCGAAAAAGAAATAACAGCAATCACCAGCGCTACTATGGGCGATAGTGGATACAGAGGAACTTTAAACGGCCGATGCAAGGCAGGTTCTTTTTTGCGCAAGCGTAACAGGGCTATCATAGAAAGAATATACAATGTGAGTGCCCCAAAAACAGATAAGATAATAATAGCTGCTGTTTCACCCGTCAGCAATGCGATAATGCCGATAATCATATTCGCCACTAATGCATACGCCGGTGTTCTAAACTTGGGGTGTACCTTTCCTAAAAAAGAAGGTGCAAAGCGGGCTCTGCCAAACTCAAGGCTGGAGCGACCGGCCGCCAGAATAATACCGTGGAAAGAGGCTACCAGACCTAACAAACCCACCGTAATAAGCATATGATAAAGAAAATTGTTATCCGCCACTACATGCGAGAGTGCTAATGGCAAAGGCGAATCGGATGTAGCCCCATCGGCAGTGTACACAATCGCTTCCCATCCCGCCACACCTATTGCACTTACAAAGGTAAGAATGCATAATACGATTAACGTGATAATAGCAGAACCAAACCCTTTCAAAATAGTGCGTTGCGGATTTTTAGCTTCTTCAGCTACATTCGCCACCCCTTCTATCGCCAGAAAAAACCAAATAGCAAATGGTATACAAGCGAATATCCCTTCCCATCCATTGGGAAACGCATTCAGTTGCAAATTGCTTGCTTTAAAATGTGGCAATGTAATACCAGCAAATAGTAATAATTCGCCAACGGCAAATAGTGTAATAATTAATTCAAACGCTGCTGCTGCTTTTACACCTGCAATATTCAATGTGGTAAAAATGATATATACAGCAATGGCAATCGTCAATATAGATAGCTCTGGGAAAAACAAATTGAAGTACGCCCCAATAGCATACGCAATGGCCGGAGGAGCAAAAATAAATTCAATGTTTTGTGCCATACCGGCAACGAAGGCAAGATCTTTATTCAACGCTCTGCCCGCATAATCAAAAGCGCCACCGGCTTTGGGAATCGCACAAGCGAGCTCCGTATAGCTAAAAGTAAAAGCGAGATACATGATAATGATAAAGAACGTGGCTATTGCCATGCCCAGCGTACCACCTTTTTCCAAGCCAAGATTCCAACCAAAATACATACCGGAGATAACATAGCCCACACCCAGCCCCCAAAGCATGGGGGCCGTAAGTGTTCTTTTTAAAGCAGCGGGAGAATTACTCAAGAAGTATTTTCACCTAAGATAATTAATTATGAAAAAATCCGGTACTGATTTTCATATTTACCCTAAAAATAAAAGAAGCTTAACCTTGAAAAATATATCAGGGTCTTATCTCTTCCTTAGTTTCTATACTTGTGTGGGCTAGTATAGAAATACTGCAAAAAAACCTCCTTCCATTTTTTTTGTACTTTAGTACTCATCAAACCCTTGAATTATGAAAATAGTTATGTGGTTTTCCTTACTTGCCATACTGGCTGCCTCCTGTGGCTCTCCTAAATTTATACAACATACGCCTACGCTGGTAAACGATGGCACACACACAGATAAAAACCAATTAAAAGCAGTAGCTCAGTATAGCACTGGCGGCAGCGCTTCCAATAATTTTGCAAATGTATATGATCGTGTACAAGGCATTCAACTACAAAATTCCTTTTCTATAGCTAAAAACTGGTCAGTACAAGGTTCATTTATGCATTCGGCAGAGAATTCCGGAAAAACAGATGAGAATGGAATGTCGCAGGAGATTTACCGGTACAGGAGAAATATTGTTGAAGTA
>CAZPPM010000115.1:0-10637 GCA_964588445.1 uncultured Citrobacter sp. | reverse complement strand
CGGCATGAAATTTTGAGTAGTATAACAAATCTACTTTTATGCTTGCCATTCAAAAACGTACAACCAGCCAGCCCTCTCTTTACCATTTCATTTATAATTCAAGCGCAAAAAAAGAATGGTTATGTGATGCTCTCAAAAAGGTAAAAGCGAAGCTGGAGATTTTGTATTATGCAACCGAAGCTACTCTAAGCAAAACAATTGTAGCCCCTATCAATAATTTCTTAAAAGACAGTAAGCAAATTGAGCACGAGTTAGCACTGGAGGCTACCAAAGAAATGATCCTGCAGGGCAATTTTATTTCTCATCCATTGGAAGAAAATTATTAGCTTTTTTGTTAGTGCTGCTTAAACTTAATATAATTTCGAATTCCTTATTTATCAATTCGTTCGAAAAAATTGTGTAAATTCGCAACCGTCATGGTTGGGTTCAGAACATCTAAAGTCTTTCGTTTTTTGTGGATGCTGATGGCAATGCATATTTTGAATATCAGCATTGGCACATCGGATTTACAAGATGCGTATGATATAGATGAAAATATCTTTATCGATAGCGTTACAGAGATTATTCTGGATAAGCTATTAGGTGAAAAAGAAGATGCATCACAAACCGACGCTGCAGACACCAAAGGCCAAGCCAAAGAACCACATGTAGGAGCAGAATCTGATTTTTTCCTTACTAGATTAATCATCAAACTTAACCGTCCCGCCCCCTTATACGGAACAGATACGCCGCATGAAATGACCTACACAAAAAGAGTGCATACAGAACTAATCGTCCCTCCCCCCAAGGCATAGTTGCCTAGATTGCCATTACTACCCTCTCATTATGTTATTTTTTGAACACCTCGTGTTTGAAAAGGTATTCTTCATTTTATTTTTATTTACAATGAAAAAAAATTTATTGTTTTTCACTTTCTCTTTTTGTGCATTCTTCACATCTTGCAGCGATAAGCCTGTTGAAGAATCAGTAGATAACTTTCAAATCATCTACCCTAGTATAAAAGACACTTCCTATACCAACGAATATGTAGCCGAAATAGAATCGATCAAGTATGTAGAAGTAAGAACAAAAACAAGAGGCTTTATAGAAAAAGTACATGTAGACGAAGGACAATTTGTGCAACAGGGGCAATTGCTTTTTTCTATTAGCAACAAAATGCTCTCACAGGAATTACAGCAATCGCAGGCTGTTTATAAAAACTCTATCGCAGAGTTAAAAGCGGCCGAGGTGGAATGGGCGAATACGCAAAAACTTACAGATAAAAATATTGTTTCTAAAAGCGAATTGGAACTGGCTGAGGCAAGAGTAGAAGCACTCAAAGCGAAAGTAGAAGAGGCACAAGCCAGCCAATCAAAAGCAGCTTTACATTTATCTTTCTCACATATAAGAGCTCCCTATAGCGGCCTTATTAATCGTCTGCCTCATAAAAATGGCAGCCTAGTGCAAGAAGGAGATATTCTTACAACCATATCCGATAATCGGGAAGTGTTTGCTTATTTCAATCTCTCTGAAGCAGATTACCTAAATTATATCACCAATAAAACAGAGGAAAAACAAATCGTAAGACTCCTCCTAGCCAATAATACCTTCTATGATTATGAAGGAAAGGTAGAAACTATTGAGAGCGAGTTTGACCAATCCACTGGCAATATTGCTTTCAGAGCCCGATTCCCCAATCCGCAAGGTTTTTTAAAACATGGAGCTAATGGCAAAATTGTAATAAAAAAAGATTTGAAAAATGCCATGCTTGTACCGCAAAAATCAACTTTTGAAATACAAGACATGCTTTATGTCTATGCGCTCAACAAGGATAGTGTGTTAGAACAAAAAAACATTGTTCCTAAAATGCGTATCCCTCATTACTACATTGTAGCATCTGGCATTTCCGAGCAAGAACCCATCTTGTACGAAGGTGTACAATCGGTAACGAATGGACAAAAAATAAGCGCTGAACTTATTTCTACAGAGTAAGCATTTTCATCAACAGATCAATTACAATTTATTATGACAGCCAAATTTATTCATAGGCCCGTCCTATCTATTGTTATATCAATACTTATTACATTATTAGGAGCTATTGCCCTGCAGCAGCTTCCTGTTACACAATATCCTGATATAGCACCCCCTGAAGTAAACGTAACCACAAAATATATAGGTGCCAACGCCGAAGCCTGTGTAAAAGCTGTGGTAACTCCATTAGAAAGAGCCATCAATGGCGTACCCGGTATGGCTTATATGGCTTCTGTATCGGGCAACGATGGTACCAGTGTACTACAAATTATTTTTAAAGCCGGTACAGACCCCGACGTAGCAGCTATCAATGTACAAAACAGGGTATCCGCAGTACTAGACGAGTTACCGGAAGAAGCCATTAAAGCAGGAGTAGTTGTAGAAAAAGTACAGAACAGTATGCTCATGTACCTGAATATCCTGAGCGAAGACACCTTGCTGGACGAAAAATTTCTCTACAATTTTACTGACATTAATATCCTCAAGGAACTCAAACGGATAGAAGGCGTAGGTTATGCTGAGCTACTGGGCTCGCGTGACTATGCGATGCGTGTGTGGCTGAAGCCTGATAAAATGCAGATGTATAACATATCAGCAGCGGAGGTCATCAGCATCTTGAAACAACAAAACGTAGAAGCTGCCCCCGGAAAAATTGGCGAAAGCTCCGGCAAAGAAGCTCAAACCATGCAATATGTTTTAAAGTATACGGGAAAACATAATACGGAGGAAGGGTACGAAAACATTGTTCTTCGCAGTAACCTGGAAGGGGAGAAACTCCTTTTAAAAGATATTGCAGAGGTGGATTTTGATTCGCAGGACTACGATGTTTTATCTAAGGAAAATGGCAAGCCTTCCGCAGCTATTATGATTAAGCAACGCCCAGGCACCAATGCTAGAGAAATCATAAGTACTATCAAAGAACGAGTGGAAGAGATTAAAAAAGCCACGTTCACTCCCGGCATGAGTTATACCATCAGCTATGATGTATCAGAATTTCTGGATGCTTCTATTAATGAAGTACTACGCACGTTGATTGAAGCTTTTATTCTTGTAGCGTTGATCGTTTTTATTTTTCTACAAGACGTTCGTTCTACTATTATTCCTATTCTTGCTATACCGGTATCGCTGGTAGGTACATTTTTCTTTATGCAACTAATGGGATTTTCGCTCAACCTAATTACCCTGTTTGCATTAGTACTAGCTATCGGTATCGTAGTAGACAATGCTATTGTAGTAGTAGAAGCCGTACATGCTAAAATGGAAAAATCCGGTGTTGGTGCTAAAAAAGCAACAGAGCAGGCTATGCGAGAAATTAGCGGCGCCATCCTTGCCATCACTCTCGTGATGTCTGCCGTATTTATTCCCGTTGCCTTTATGGAAGGTCCCAGTGGTATTTTCTATCGCCAGTTTTCATTAACAATGGCTGTGGCTATTGTTCTCTCCGGTGTTACCGCGCTTACACTTACTCCTGCACTTTGTGCTATCATGCTGCGCAATATGCATCATGAAAAGAAGAAAAAAAATATACTGCAGCGCTTCTTTAATGGCTTCAATAAAAACTATACTGCCCTTGCCGGTAAATATGGAAAGCTCTTAGGCATTATTGCTAATCGAAAAGTTGTAACCTTTGGTATACTACTTGCCTTTTGCGCTAGCGCCGGCCTTGTGGGCTCTTTAGTGCCCTCCGGTTTTTTACCAGAAGAAGATCAAGGCACTATTTACGCCAACGTCAATTCTCCGTCAGGTGCCACTCTAGAGAGAACAGAAAAAGTAGTAGATGAAATTCAACAGATAGCGAATAAGATGGAATCCGTGTATGCCGTATCTACACTGGCTGGATTCAGCGTATTATCTGAAGGCACTGGTTCTATTTTCGGGATGAACCTGATTACCTTAAAAAACTGGAGCGACAGAAAACAATCAGATAAAGAAATCATCGCAGCACTACAACAAAAAACAAAACATATCAAAGATGCAGAGATAGAGTTTTTCACTCCGCCTCCCGTACCGGGATATGGCAACTCTAGTGGATTTGAGTTGCGGCTACTCGATAGAACAGGCTCTGAGGATTTGGCACAGTTACAAAAAGTAGCTGATGATTTTGTAACAGAATTGAATAAGCAACCGGAGATAAGTAATGCATTTACCACATTCAATGCCCGCTTTCCACAATTCTTATTACATATAGATACAGATAAAGCTGCACAAAAAGGCATCACGGCAGAAAATGCTATGAGTACTTTACAAACCTTAATAGGTAGTGAATACGCGACTAACTTTATCCGCTTTGGCCAATTGTATAAAGTAATGGTACAGGCTTTACCTGAATATCGTGCACAGCCGGATGACATCATGAAACTATACATTAAAAATCAGATGGGTGAGATGGTTCCTTTCTCCTCTTTTCTCCGCATTGAAAAAGTATATGGAACAGAGCAGATAACTCGTTATAACCTTTTCACCTCAGCAATGGTAAACGGACAGGCTGCCAGTGGCTATAGTAGTGGGGATGCTATTGCAGCGATTAAACGAGTAGCCGCAGAAAAATTACCAAGAGGGTTTGGCTATGACTGGGCAGGATCTTCAAGAGATCAGGCCAATGCCGGTAATGAGGCTATTTATATTTTTATAATCTGCCTATTGTTTGTATATCTCTTGTTAGCCGCACAATATGAAAGTTTCCTATTACCTCTTCCGGTTATTCTTTCTTTACCTGTGGGTGTATTTGGTGCATTGTTGTTATTACTGATCATGGGATTGGAAAATAATATCTATGCACAAATTGCTATGGTAATGTTGATTGGCATTTTGGGTAAGAATGCCATCCTCATTATTGAGTTTGCAGCACTCAAACACCGCGAAGGGAAAACTCCTTTGGATGCCGCTATAGAAGGCGCTGTATTGCGCTTACGTCCCATATTGATGACATCCTTTGCCTTTATTGCAGGCTTGTTACCGCTCATGTTTGCATCAGGTGCAGGAGAAATTGGTAATCGCACCATCGGTTCTGCTGCGGCCGGCGGAATGTTATTTGGAACGCTCTTCGGGGTTATTATCATCCCGGGGCTCTATGTACTTTTTGCGACCCTTAGCGATAAAATGAAAAAAACAAAAAGAAAAGAAGCTATTGCTTTCACCGAAACTATTTAAGATGAAAGGAACACAACTCATAGCACTGCTAGGCATCACCTTATTTGTTGCCACTAGCTGTAAAACAATACAAACCACAGTCACTATACCGGAAAAATCATTGCCCGCCACTTTTAGCAGTACTACAACTGATACTTCTACTATTGCCGCAATAGACTGGCGTCGTTTTTTCGATGATGAAAATTTAATTGCGCTAATTGACTCTACGCTTATCAACAATTTTGATTTGCAAATCGCTCTTCAAAAAATTGAGATAGCCAGAGCAGGAATAAAAATTGCCAAAGGCGCATTGCTACCACAACTAGGTGCTAATGTGAATGGAGGTATGCGCAGATTTGGCCTGTACACCATGGACGGAGCCGGAAATATTTCAACAGAAATGCTTCCGGGAAAAATTGTTCCGGTAGACTTGCCCGATATATTTCTGGGAGTGCAATCCTCCTGGGAAATAGATGTATGGGGTAAATTAAAAAATCAAAAGAGAGCAGCACAGGCTCAATTTTTATCTTCGATAGAAGGTACACGCTTTATTATCACTTCTCTAATAAGTGAAATAAGTATTGCCTACTATGAATTAATCGCACTAGACAATGAATTGGATATAATACAACAAACCATCCACAAGCAGGAAGAAGCGCTGGAAATTATAAAAATACAGAAAGAAGCAGGCAGAGCCAATGAGCTAGGTGTGCAACAATTCAACGCACAATTATTAAGTTCAAAAGCATTAGAGAGAGAAACGTTACAAAAAATTATAGAGACAGAAAACAGAATCAATTTTTTGGCGGGTAGATTTCCGCAAACGATAATCCGCAATAAACAATCTCTCTTTACTGAAACTCCACAACAAATTGCTACCGGCATACCTTCTCAATTGTTGCAAAACAGGCCCGACATTAAACAGGCTGAGTTTAGAGTAGCTGCCAGTCGCTTTGATGTAAAATCAGCAAGAGCGGCCTTTTATCCCTCTTTCAATATCACCGCTTCGTTAGGTTATCAGGCTTTCAACCCTGAATATTTATTCAGAACGCCTGCTTCCATAGCTTATACAGCGCTGGGCCATCTTACTGCACCAGTAGTTAATAGAAATGCTATCAAAGCAAGATTCAACGAAGCTAAATCAAATCAATTGCAAGCTATGTACGCTTATCAGCAAACGATCATCAATAGCTATATGGAGGTAACCAATGAATTATCCAATATTGCTAACCTGCAACAGATAAGCATTTTTAAACAAGAGCAGAGTACCGTTTTATTACAAGCTGTAGACATCGCAACAGAACTATATAAATCGGGAAAAGCTACCTACCTGGAAGTATTGCTGGCACAGCAAAATGCGTTGCAATCCAATTTGGAGCTGATGAATGTAAACAAGCAGCAGCTCATCACCCATGTAAAAATTTACAAAGCGCTGGGTGGAGGATGGAGATAAATTTTACTTACAAAAAATCCCTTTGCCTCATTTGCAAAGGGATTTTTTTATACTAGTTATGTTTCACTTTTAGCGTAGTGTTAATCTAACCCCCCTTTGCGGGTAGGTTTTGTTTGCGCAGGCCATGTTCCGGGCTGCCCTGTTCTGGGATTGATAGGCAAACTAATTTTCTCTCTGGAAGCTTTCTCCGTATCCTCACTTGCCATGTACGCCAATACGGCTGTAAGAATTGCATTATTCCGAACATCGTCAAACACAATTTTATCATACGTATCTCTATTCGTATGCCAAGTATAGCTGCCATATGACCAGCTATTCGAACTTAGCGAAAAAGCCGGTACACCTGCCGCTACAAAAGAAGCGTGATCGGATCCACCGCCTCCGGGAGAACCAGGAAAGTTTGTTTCAATATGCCGGCGAATATCCGATGGTACTGTTGACAACCATCTACCGATATAATTATACGATTGCAAGAAACCTTGACCAGAAATATTTACCACTCTTCCTGTGCCATTATCCTGATTAAATACAGCCTGTATATTTGATATTATCTCCGGATGGTCTTCTACATAAGCACGGGATCCGTTTAATCCTTGCTCCTCACTTCCCCAATGCCCTACCAGTATAGTACGTTTAGGATTGGGATAAATTTTCTTAAGAATGCGCATCGCTTCCATCATTACCAATGTACCTGTACCGTTATCCGTTGCGCCGCTTGCACCATCCCATGAATCGAAATGCGCTGAAAGCATTACATACTCGTTGGGCTTTTCCGCACCTTTTATTTCACCAATAATATTAAAAGCAGGCGCTACCGGCAATTCTTTTGAATCTACTCTAATACTTAATTTGGGTTTAGAACCCGACTCTGCAAGACGATATACCATTCCATAATCCTCTAATGAAAGATCGAGAGTAGGAATCTTCTTGGTAGTTGCTCCAAATATTTTATTAGCCCCAAATCCTCTTGACCAGTTACAAATAATAATACCTGCAGCACCAGCTTTCTCCAGAGCCTCTGTCAACGTACGTGTCGTATGCCCTGTTTTGCTAATTCTTTTATTCCACGCATCAGAAAGATCATTGCGATCCTTTTTCATTTTTTCAATAGATTCTTTTGTACCAAACTCCTCCCAGTTATAATCAGGACGGCCGGTAGGCTGATTCATATTGATCAAAATAAATTTTCCTTTTGCAGTAGGCAACCATTTAACAAAGGCCAATGAATCAGCTACATCCGGAACAACTACGGCTTCGCCGGTTACTGTTTTTCCATTAGTACCAGGACTCCAAGCTAGTTGCATTCCTTCCAATGTTTTTGTACGCGGATGTACCATGTCTATATGTGCCGATCCGCGCTGCCAGCCTCTCCATTCACCCCATTTTTCATTACGGGCATCTATACCCCAACTTTTATACTTAGCAATAGCCCAATCTCCTGCCTGCTGCATTTCCGGCGTGCCTACAAGACGAGGTCCTATTCCGTCTAATAACTCGTGTGCAAGATTTTCTAATTGTGAATTCTCTGTTGCTTCCTTTACAATAGCATCTACAACCGGGTTCTTTACCGCCTGTGGCGCAAATCCCCCACGAGGCTGGCCATAAACTGTAATACCCACTACTAAGAAGCAAACAATAAGAGCGCTTTTTAAATTTCTCATGCTTGTTTTTTTGAATAATTTGAAAAGCTAATATATCAAATCATTGCTGAAATGATTGCGCCTTTTGTAACATTCTTGTTATTAGAGTTTACCTATAAATTAATAGCTAATTATTCCTATTGTTATCTAAATTCCCTTGTATCACAATCGCTCATTTTACCTACAACTGCAATAGTGTTGTTTTCGTTACGCTTAACGCTACTATTTTTCCAGGCGCATAATAAAAAAACCCCGGATTCTCTCCGGGGCTGATCCAAATAAACCGTCCCTCTATAATATTTTATAGCCAATTACCCTTGTATTTATAAAAGGTCATCAGCCTTTTTCAGTAGTCGTATGCATACTTTGTTGTCTTATCACCACGCTAATAGCATAGAAACGAAAAAAACATTCCTGCATTTATTAAAAAGATGTGAAAGTAATTAACCTTAAATGTTAAAATCAGGTAAGGCCTATCTCAAAGTGGCGATCAGGTATAATAACATCCATAAATCCTTTGCGTATCAACTTGCGCTTAAACTCCTGCTGCACATCGGGTTCGCCATGCACAAGAAACAATTTATTTACCAACCGGGGATCCTGACTGGATAGCCATTGTGAAAGATCCTCAAAATCTCCATGTGCACTCATACTGCGAATAGAGCCTATTTCGGCATGAACCTGATGTTCTATACCAAAGATGCTTACCTCTTGCGAGCCGGCCATCAATCTGCCTCCTAGGGAGTTGGGCTCGCAATAACCTGTAAATACAATCGAATTACGACTGTTCTCAATATTATTACTAATGTGGTGTTTTACCCTTCCTGCATCGGCCATACCACTTGCAGAAATAATAACCATAGGCCCGTTCTGATAGTTAAGCATTTTAGATTGCTCTACCGTTTTGATATACTTCAACCCTTTAAAGAAAAATGGATCGCTATCCGTAGCCATTAGTTTTTGAATCTTTTTATTGAAGTATTGCGGATAGCTTTTTATTACTTCTGTTGCTTCGATACTCAAGGGACTATCTACATAATAATCAACAGCGGGCAATTGATTTTCCAGTTCCAGTTGATTGAGCGCAAACAATACTTCTTGCGTACGGCCTACACTAAAGGCCGGCAATATCAGCTTCCCCTTTTTTTCTACGCAAGTATGCTGTATCCATTTGAGCAATAAATCAGGCGTACTATCTGCCGGATCATGCAAGCTATTTCCATAGGTTGATTCCATAATAATAAAATCAGCTTGCGGAAATGGCTCAGGAGATTTTAAGATAATATCCCTGTACCTACCTACATCACCGCTAAAAGTGATATGGGTTTCCTTGCCATTTTCCTGAATCTTTAAATGCACACAGGCACTACCAATAATATGTCCTGCATCGGTAAACATTGCCTGCACATTTTCCACTACATAAAACCATTGCCCATATTCTACTTTTGCAAAAGCACCAAGGCTTTTACGTACGTCTTCTTTTGTATAAAGCGGTTGTACATAGGGAAGTCCCTGTGTTGCCCGTCTTTTATTTGTGTATTTCGCATCATCTTCTTGTATCTCTGCAGAGTCTTCCAATAATATAGCTGCTAACGTTTCTGTAGCAGGTGTACAAAAAATCTTCCCTTGAAATCCTTCTTTAAACAATCTAGGAATAAGTCCTGAATGATCTATATGCGCATGAGACAAGATTACCACATCCACTTCTTTCGCTTCAAAGCCAAAGTCTCGGTTAAAGGCATCTGTATTTTTACCCAACCCCTGATACATTCCACAATCGAGTAAAATTCTTTTTCCGTTCTTTAGCGTCAATAAATGTTTTGAGCCTGTCACTGTCTGTGCTGCACCATGGAAGGCGATTTTCATATGTAATCGATTATTTGTTTTTGGGTCGGAAAGACCAGGTAATTATAAATTCTGCAATCAGTTCATTTTTATCATTTCTTCCTATCGACTTAGCTACTACCGTTCTGGCATCATTCGTCGCTATCGCTGTTGCAATAGCTTCTTTAAATAAATTCCCGTCTTCACAAGTAAAATAAGTACGCCCTGTGGCTTTCTTATGATACACGGCCTGCAATTCAACTACCAGCATAGATACGGCTGGTTGTTGCTTGTGTGTATATAGCATCGCCAATACACCGGTACTCATTTCTGCGGCCATGGCAAGACACGCAAAGTAAGTAGATCGAAAAGGGTTTTGAGAAAGCCATTTGTACGGCACTGAAGTAATACAACGACTGTCTTCCAATTGCCTCACCCGTACGCCACAAAAGAAAGCACTAGGCAATTTGAAAAGCAAGAAAAGCCTGAACTTGAGCGAATGCCCAATTAGTTTTTTAAATTTAGCTGAGCTTGAAATCATTCTTCTTTGTATTGAGCCGGGTCTAACGCCCGTTTTGTCC